>NZ_BAABWV010000006.1:0-247442 GCF_040365005.1 Aquicoccus sp. SU-CL01552
GATCTCCTCCGGATCCACCCGAAGCGCGCCCACTCCCTTCTGAGCGGCCACGCGAACGACACGCTCGAGAAAGCCTCCGAGGATCATATGCACCACTGAAATGGCCTGCACCCTGGCCTTCTCCGCAGCCTTCGAGATCGGGACCAAGGCGTCATCGGCACCATCCACCTCGACCGCCTTTGCATGAAGCCTGCCGACCAGCCCGGCAAGATCTTCACGATCAACGGCTTTCTGGGTGCGCCCGCGCACGCCCGGCCTCCCGTAGTAGATGGGAGTGAGCACGCGATCGGCAAAAAGAAAATCCACCAAGGGACGGGCACAATTCAGAGCGTCCGGGACGGAATTGACATGCACGACCCGCTTTACGCGCTTCGCCACCCCCCTGCCCTGCTCTGCCGGGAAAGCAAAATGCGCGGGGGCGTTGTCAGGAACGATCCCCGCTGCGACCAGCACGCCGCGGAGGGTTCTTGAATCGAGGTCTTGTTCTTTGGCCAGCGACGCGACCGTGTGCAGTTTCCGCTCCGTGAGATCGGCACCGAGCACCTCGGACCCGGCCGGCAGCGCGATGTTCGCGACGATCGTCTCTCGAAGGATGCGAACGATATCGCCGGGATCCTTGAGCGACTTTGAGTGTGCCATGGCGTTGTAGAAGCTCCCGAAAATCTTGCGGGCGCCGGGCGTGCCGGTGGCATCGTCGTATTTCCGAAACTGCGCCTCAAATGCCTCCCGAATACCGCTCTCACCCCGAGACGTGAATTCGTAGCCGACACGACTGGCATGATCCCAATCATCCGACGTGAGCTCCGGCAGTCTCTGCGCCGCCCCGAATGCGACCAGCACACCGAGGAGTTCCGTTGCGCGGGTGGCCTGATCCAGGGTTTGTGCGTCCAGCCATTCGGGACCAGCTTTCCCATCGAGACGGCGCATGACGTAGCCCTGGAGAGGAGACACCGAGCGGCGCGTGGCTTGCGAAACCAACGCGTCGAGCCTTTCGCCGCGCTCGGGCACACGACGATCAAGCTCGTGGAGTTTGTCATCCCATGCGCCCTGCGCCTGCCGCAGAAGCGGGATCTCATGATGCGGGCATGTGCGCACAACCGACAGCGCCCACTCCCACCGCCCGCGGCGCAGGCCAGTCCGGTCATCCTCCGCCAAACAGGCCGGGCAGAAGACCGTGTACGGGTTTGCAAGGAACTCTGCGGTGACCAGCTCACCACGAAGGTCGTAAGTGCGTTTCCCGACCCGGACAGCAGCATTGGCACGCAGGACTTCGACAGCGACGCCGGAAACCTCGGCCAGACGTGTCAGCGCAGTTTCATCGTTAACCGCCATTTGCTCCGGTTTGATCCCGAAGTCCCGGAGAAAGGAAACCAGGCGATCCCCGGTGTGGAGCTGTGCAAGGCGCGCTGCGAAAGACAGCGGGCTCTCTTCAGCGTCGAAAGGAATATGGGGCGCAAGCATCATTGCCCCCTCACCCGAAGACATGGGTTTCACCCAGATCGATCTTGGCCCAATGCCGCGCGAGAAAAACATTCTGGCCCAAGCCACAGCCCTCCTGCATACCCCAACTTTCGGCGAAATGGTTGATCGTCACCTGTTCGGCGTCATCCAGCGCAGCCGCTTCGAGTGCCGCGAGAATGTTCTCGATGCAGCGACCAAAACGGTTGCGGCTGGCATGTACGAGCCGGTCCACCAAGTCCTCGTCCGCGGGCGGTCGCATGCCAGCAGCATCGCAGAAACTGGCAATGACACCTGTCAGTGCCTTGCGATCCGAATGCGGCGAGACATCCGCCAACGGCAGCCGCCAATACCGGCGCGTGACCTGGGCGTCGCAAGATGCGATCTGCCAGAGGCTTTCGATGCCGCTCAACACGACGCTGACCGCGCCGTCCCCCTGCATGAGATTGCGGACGGTCTTCAGGAACACATCGACCTTGAACTTGCTGCCCGCTCCGAACAGATCGTGCGCCTCGTCGATCCAGAGGATCGCGGTCCCCCGCAGTTTGAAATGGTGCCGAACCTTGCGCATGATGTCGTCCTCGGTCTGGGACCGGGAGACGGAAGCGTACCCGCTGGCGTTGAGTATCTCGATCGCGAGACTCTTGGCGGTGGGCGGGCTCGGGACCCGGACCCCGACCCAAGGCTGATGCGCCGCATCGCGCGGTTGCAGGGCCGGATGGGTCTTGAGGCCATGAAGGACCAGCGAGGTTTTGCCTCCGCCGGCGGGCTCCACGACCGCGATGCCGCGTGTATCGCCGGCCTTGTTGAAAAGGCGGGGCTTCGGAAGCAGGTTGCCCTGATCATCGCGCTGCAGCAGCCGGTCCAGGTAGCTCCGGAACTGAGCGTCCCGCGGGGTCGCGAGATACTTGTCTCGCAGCCGGTCCACGGCTGCGAGTTTCGCGTTGATCTTGAGATCTGATGCACTCATGGTCATTCGTCCTCCAGGGTCCAGTCGTCGCCGTCATCAGCCACATCAGCGTCATCGCCGGGCTGATGATCGGGAAATTGAAGCGGGCTGGCACTACCGGAAAAAGATTCTTCCCCCTCAGGCGGGTTTTCAGCGCTGGGTGTGCTCATCGGCGCAGTACCGGCCGTGGGAAGGCCGGTCCCCCACTCGCCCCGCTCCCCGTCATAGGGATTCTCGGGCTCCGTCTCCGAGGTCTTGAAGCCGATGAACAGGCGGTCTTCCTCGTAGTCCATGCGCTTCTCGGACCAGTCCTCCATGATGAGGCCGACCCGGGTCATGGCGGCGCTGTTGGTGCCCTTTATGTAGTCAAGCGCCTGGCGGACGACCGCGAAGTTGATCTCGGCGTTGCGGGCGTTCTGCGCCCGGATTTCCGCCGCAGCGTTCGGCCATTCCTGGGCAGAAACACCACGATACCGATCGAACACGGCGGGGATCTCGAACCAACGTCCGTTCAGCTCGGCCCAGATGGCGCCGATATCCTCAGGATACCACCGGATCGCCACCTTGCACTCGTGCGACCTTGTCATGAAGCGAGCCAGCGTTTCTGAGTGATACCGAACCCCCAGAATGGTGACGCCCTGCCTGGTCACGGTGCGTTCCCGCTCATGGCCGAAGATCAGGCGCCGACGGCTGAGATCAGGCGGGGGCTGAACACCGAATTTCTCAACGAGCCGATTCCAGCAGTCCAGTGGCGTCTCGCCGTTCAGCCCACTGTGCGGGGTGCGGTGGTAAACGTCGACGATGTAGCGAACCAGCACCGAGCAGAACTCCTCGGGGTTGAGCGCAGCACGTTTCACCGAGTCGTAGTCGCCGCGCTCAACGATGTTGCTGAAGGTCCGCCCGCTCAACCGAGGCATGAGCTGGGTCGCGAAAGTACCGAAAACGCGCTCGATTGTTCCTTTCGCCTCAGGGTTTGCAGCCGCGCAGTACTGCAACGTAATGCCGAGGTCGGACACGCGGGCCTGCACCAGGCTCGAGATGTTGTAGGCCGCGCAGTCGGTCACGATGACCGACGGCCAACCGAACTGGTTCCAGGGCGTCAGACCACCGCAGGCATCCCCCCAGACCCCCTTGTCGCGCATCATCATCTCGATGACCCGAAGCGCGCTCTGGGAGTTCGGCTGCCGGGAGATGACCATCCCGACGATGCAACGGGTCGCGCAGCAGATTGCTACCGTGACCCACCACCGCGCCTTTTTCTTGTCGAGCCCGAGCTTCTTTTTCTCTTCCTCGGTCAGATGTGCGAGCATCCCCCCTTCCGCCATCAAGGACATAACGTCGGCCTCCCATTCATCGAATTCGACACGTTGCATCGGCCGCGTGACGTCCAGCCCCATGCCGACCGGGGCGAACTGTCGGTTTGCAGCCTCGCGGCCCTTCCGGGTCAGCGTGATGCCGAAGGGGTTGAGCTTTCGGATCGCTTGCCGCACCGTCTCACGTGACGGGCAGACGATTTCCGGCTCGCCTGCTGCCCTGCGCCGTGCGTTCTCGTCAGCGAAGGCAATCCTCACCTCATTGAAGATGATGGCCTGTGACGGCTGCTGGATGTTGAGATACTTGCCCACGACCTTGCCCATGATCATGAGTTCATCGGCCGTCATCCGGCGGTTACGATTGCCGCGCTTGGAGGTCTTGTCATAAAGACCTGCCAACCCGAAACGCCGCTCCTTGCGTTCCCATTCGAGCACAGTCTTTGCGCCCAGCTCATCCGGTACAGGCAGAGGTTTGCCACGATCTTCGGGCGTTCCTTCACGCTGGATTTCCCCGGCACGCAGCTTGATGGCCCCGATATGAGGCCGTACCGACTTATCGGTCCGTGAGACCTTCTTGGAGTCGTCGTTCAGCAACTCGCGGAACGCACGGACCACGGCCAGTCGCATTGCCGCCTTTTCATGGTCTTCCGTGTTCCTCAGTGAAAGCATATCACCATCCGGCAGGACGCGCGCACGCAGATGCTCAGGCTGGTGTTCGTTCGGAGTGCATTCGAAATTGCCGACCGCCAGGTAGCGACTGATCTCGGCGTTAGTCATGACCTGGGGGACGCCCTCGCCTTTCGCCGCGACGAAAATGTGGCCATCTTCGCGCGTCTCGAAATAGCGGAAAGGCCGCCCGCCGATCACAATGCCATCGTACTCGGAGAAGGAAAACTTGGGTTGGACAGGGCTGGGTTTGGTCGCGATCATTTGGAGATCCTCCGGCGGACATAGGTTTCGTGCGTGATGCGCATGTTGAGTGTGAGTTCGAGTTCGTGAGAGCGGAGCAGGCGAACCACGGCCCGAAAACCGCGCGGGCCGAGGCCGATTGCATCGACCAGATCCTGGATCCGGACAGCCCCGACGATCTCGCCCAGGAGCCTCCGTGCGGCGGCATCTGCATCGGGATCGGGACGACGCATCTCGTGCATCATCTCGGCATTGAAGTATTCCACGGGGTCGATGTCGCGCTCGGTCATCACCACGACCTGATCCGCGAAACTCCGAGGAACCCGAGCCGCGACTTCCGCAAGCTCGGCCTGTACCTTGGGCTGGTTGCGGCGATATTCCGACTTCACCATGATCGCGACGCGTGTGCCGTCGGCCATCAGAATGCGGAAGTCGAAAAAGTGGTTGGCGATTTCCCCGTCGGCCTTGACCCACTTGAAATGCACCTGGCTTTCGATCCAGGCCACACCCGGACGGGCGAGAAGGACAAGCTTCCACTTCATTTCGGTGTTGCTGTCGTAGCCCACGGTATACCCCTCATCGGGGCCGGAAGTTATCTGTCCGGTTTGGTGCTCACGGGCACCGACAGCCGTATTCCGTGCAAGTTGCACACACTCTGGCATCGTGATCCCGCCATCTGGCATCTTCATCATGCTCAAATTCCTTTCGGCATAGGAGTACCGCTCGCCGGAATGCGCTCCGACGCTGCCCGAAGGCGGCGATACTTTTCCTTGGTTTCGTTAGGGGAGCCCCAGTGTATTCAGGCGGCTCCGGGTGCAGGCCTCATGATTGATCGGCCCACGATTTCTGGTGGTCTACCTTGGAGAAGTGACCATAGGTGTTCGTCTCCTCTGCTCGTCCTCTCAACCGTATGCCGGGTTCCGGCGCTGTCGATCGAAAGGTTGGCTGACTGCCTGTTTCACGAAGAAGAAACCGCGGCACGAGGTGTGGGATCCGCTGCTCAGCCTTCGCTTGAGCCCGAGAAACTACCCATACCGGTCCCTCCGACAACAGCTGATTTTGGCCGAAAAAAATTTTCGGATTCGATTTCCGTCGAGATCAGAACGAACCCAGAGAGTTCGCGTCAACACTTTAATATACTGTTTTTATTGTATTTTTTCAAACACCAGATCACCACTCCGGCAGATCCGCTCATGAATTTTTTTTCGCGGAGACGAAACGGGGCCTCAATCCAGGTCGAACCGGAATTGCCGACGCAACATTCTTGCAACACCGCGCACGGAAGTGTTTCGGAGGACGAAGGTTTGAATCCCTAACGACAAGACGCCGGCGATTCGGTTCGCGACGAACCGACCGCTTTTCCGAAGGGCGGTGAAGGTACGAGCGTATTCCCATGTGCCGTTCTCGGCTTCTTGGCCGCGACCGCGGGCACCCTCACGTCCCCTTTCGCCATTCCGAGGGGGGCATGCCGGCGCGGCGGCGGAATGCGGCGACGAAAGCACTGGGATTGGAATATCCCAACCGGGCCGCGAGGGCGGTGCTGCTCATCCCCTCTTGCAGTCCCTCGAGCGCCAGCATGAAGCGCATCCGGTCCCGCCACTCCTGCCAGCTCAGGCCGGTTTCCGTCCGGAACAACCGACTGAGGCTTCGCTCGCTCGTGCCGATCCGGTCCGCCAGCCGCGCAAGGCTGCGCGCCTCCTGCGGACGCGCCAACAGATGCGTCACAGCCGCCGTCACTCTTGGATCGCGGCCACCGGGAAGGCGTAGGTCGGACCGCTCCAGCCTCGCCATCTCATCCAGCGCCACCCAGGCCAGCCGGCGTCGCTCGGGCCGGCTCAATGCATCGACGGCGCTCGGGGCCAAGCGGCGGGCGATCCCGCGCATCAGCGGCGTTGCCCGCACCACTGTCGGCTGTTTCGGCATGGAGGCAAGGATGGCCTGCCGCGGGTGGATATAGAACGCCTGAAGCTCGATCGGACTGACCGTGAGGAGCAGATGCCGGTCCCCCGGCGTGATCCAGATGCCGTGCCGGTCGGGTATGAACCAGTGGTCCTCCCCAATCTCGACCCGCATCATCCCGTCGAAACTGAAGGCGAGCAGCGCCCGGTCCAGCGTGCGAGGCTCGATCTGAACATCGCGGTCGAGATGCGCAGCCCAGACCAGAAGCGGCTGGCGCGGGTCGCCACAGGCGCCGAGCATCTCGTGAGGGGTCGAGGAGACAAGCGGAACTGGCGGGAAATCGATATCAATTGGCATATTGTCGTTCTCGCACACCCCACCTTCTGCGGCTACCTCGAACAGGACGTACAAACATCGGGAGAGATCGGCATGTCTCGTTTCAAGGAAATCATCGTGATCCTGGCGGTGCTGCTCGGCCTGTGGAGCGCTCTGTCCCTGCCGATCGGAATGACGGCCGAGCAGGCGGCGATCTTCGGCATGGTGCTGGTCACGCTGAGCCTCTGGGCCACCGGGCTGACCCCGGGCTATGTCGCCTCGGCGTTCTTTTTCACCGCGCTTCTGCTGGGCAATCTCAGTACGCCGGATGTGGTCTTTTCCGGGTTTACCTCCACGGCGATGTGGCTGGTCGTAGCCGGCTTCGTCATTGGAGCGGCGATCACCACCTCGGGTCTTGGCGCGCGGATCGGCGGGCTGACTCATCGACACCTGTCGCGGTCCTACCCGATGCTGATCGGCGGGCTGATGGTGGTGTCCATGGTGCTCGGCTTCGTGATGCCCGCCTCCACCGGGCGCGCGGCGGTGATGGTGCCGATCGGAATGGCGCTGGCCGATGCGCTGGGCCTCAAGCCGGGGACCAAGGGGCGTACCGGCGTGGCGATCGTGATCGCGATCGGAACCAACATGCCCAGCTTCGCGATCCTGCCCTCGAATATCCCCAACGTGCTGATGTCCGGCCTCGCCGACCAGCTGTTCGACATCCAGTTGAGCTACCTGGACTACCTGCTGCTGCACTACCCGGTGCTGGGTCTCGCCAAATCGGCGGCGATCGTCGGGCTCGTGCTGACCTTCTTCCCCGCCCGGCTGGACACTGAGATCCGCCCGGCGAAAACGGTCGCGTCGGCATCGGGCCGGAAACAGGGGGCGCTGTTGGTCATCCTTCTGATCACGCTGGTCCTGTGGTCGACCGACCAGATCCACGGGATCAACCCGGCCTGGGTCGGGCTGGCGACGGCCGTCGTTCTGATGATCCCAAACGTCGGGTTCCTCTCGCCGCCCGCCTTCAAATCCGCGATCGATTTCGGAACACTTCTGTTCATCGCGGGCGCACTGGCGCTGGGGGTCGTGGTCAACCGGAGCGGCCTCGGCGACATCATCGCGCATGAGGCCCTGACCCGGCTGCCGATCCAACCCGGCCAGGATTTCCTGAATTTCATGTCGCTGTCGTTGCTCGGCGCCGGCACCTCGATCTTCACGACGATGCCGGGTGTTCCGGCGGTCCTTACGCCGCTGGCCTCCGAACTGGCAACCCTAACCGGGTTTTCCACCGAGGCTGTTCTGATGACGCAGGTGATCGGCTTTTCGACGGTCCTCTTTCCCTACCAGGTCGGCCCACTCATCGTCGCGATGGGGCTGGCCGGGGAATCCACCCGCCCACTGTTGAAGGTGACGGTCGCCCTGTTCCTGCTCACGGCCCTGATCCTGATCCCCGCGGACTACCTGTGGTGGAAACTGCTCGGCGTGATCTGAGCAGAGGACAGCACCGCTGGGAAAGCTGCCTTGAAACGCACACCCCGCTCGGCCGATGCCGCGCCACGGTTGAATGCTTTCCATGCGTCCCATTCCGACTTCGGGCAGGAGCACAAGCAGTTCTTCAACGACAAAAGGAATCTAAAAGGATCTCGCACTCCGTACATATGAAATTGGGGCTTCACGTTCTCGACACCGCGACCGTATGGTTGGTTTTGATCACGGGGTCGATCAATCTTCACCATTGTGGCAATTGACAGCTCACCACGGTCTGGTTACCAATCCCCTCAGCAGGCAGCAAGCAACGGCCGTTAACCCCGCCCCCAAAAGGTGAGGCTGGATTAAGAGGCCATACCGCCAGTCATCTTGCATAGATGCTCGGAAATCCGGGCAAAATCTCAGATGGGCACATTCGCCCAAAGCAAGAGGACGACCACGTCATGACCTCGATGATCTCCATCGATGCATCCGCGTTGAGCGGATACAACTCGCTGACCTTTTTCGACGATTACTTCGACGATTTTGTCGGCGCCAGCATGAGCTTTTATGGCGGCGCTGCGGATTCCGCCTATGGCGCCACCTACTACATGAATGGCTCCCAAGTCCTGGCGACACTCGAAACCGCCGGCGAGACCGAGGACGAGAACATAGAGACCGATTATGTCGTGCTCTTGGAGGGCGCCGACCTGGCTTATGATTTCATCCACTACGGTGCCAGCTACGGCCACGGCATAAGCGGCACGATCAATTCCATCACCTTCGGCACGTGGGTTGACGGCCAGACCACCGGTGATCAGGCAGCCGGTGAAGACGGCGAAATCTCGGAACTCGAGGAATTCCTCGTGATCGACGGCCTCGATTTGGACGCAGAGGCCGGAACGGCATACGGCACTGGCACCAACCTCGTCTACAACATGTACAAGGCAGTGCAAAACGCCGATGCCGCCTCGGTCGAGGACTTGCTGTCGGACTACGGTTTCGACATGACGGGCTCGGCCAGCGAAGACTACTTGGTCGGAACCGGCAACGACGATGTTCTGGCTGGTCGGCTCGGTCGTGATACCTTGGTTGGCAAGGGCGGCGACGACCTCCTCAAAGGCAACTGGAACGATGACCACCTCAAGGGGCAGGCCGGCGATGACACGCTTCGCGGTGGAAAGGGCGATGACCTGGTCAAGGGCGGGTCCGGTGACGACATGCTTTATGGTGGTGCCGGCGACGACACGCTTCATGGCGGAAAGGGCGATGACGTGCTTAAGGGCCGCTCCGGCGACGACACGCTTCGTGGCGGAAAGGGCGATGACCTGATCAAGGGGGGCATCGGTAACGACACGGTTTATGGTGGCGCCGGAGAGGACCGTTTCGTCTTCGGAAAAACTGCCGGTTCTGACGTGATCGCCGACTTCACCCCGGGCGAAGACATCATCAAGGTCACTGCCCTTGATATATCCGGTCTTGACAATTTCGCCATCTCCGATGGGGAGACCGGTGTTGTATTGACCTCCGGTTCCGTCTCCATCGAGCTGACGAACGTGGCCGAGGAAGATCTCTCAGCGGACATGTTCCTGTTCTGAGGAGCAGTCCCATGACGACGACAACCTTCATCGCCAGCTCCTGCGGAGTCGTCTACGGCCTCGCCGTGACTGCCTTGGCTTATGGCACACCGGTCTCGGCCGAGGAAACCGATGACGAGATCGAACTCGACGCCATCGTCGTCACCGCGAGCGAAGAAAGCGGCACGGCCGGGGTTTCCCATACCGGGGCGAGCCAGACGCAATACAATGCGAAAGTGCTGGAGAGAGAGTTTTCCGGCGCCCCGCTTTCCACGGTGCTCAACAGCATGGCCGGCGTGACCAGCGCGTTCACCGCTGGCGATCCGGCTATCGCGGTGAATATCCGTGGGTTGCAAGATGACGGGCGCGTTGGCGTGACCATCGACGGCGCGCGGCAGAACTTCGGTCGCAGCGGCCACACATCCAACAGCACCTTCTATGCCGATACGGAGATGCTTCGATCGGTGGAGATCGTGCGCGGCCCGGCCGGAACGGATGCCGCTGCGGGGGCGATCGGAGGCACGCTGAAACTGCGGACGGTCGAGGCCGACGATCTGATCGCGCCGGGCAACACCCAGGGCGGGGAGGCGCGGCTGCGCTTTGGCACGCTGCTGGACCGGCCGACCGTCCACAGTTCCTGGGCGACGCGGATCAATGAGAACAACGATCTCCTGCTATCCGCGACGACATCAAAGAAGGCCGATTACACCGCGCCTGGCGGAACCGAGGTCATGGCGCATGAGGAAAACCTCTCGATCCTCGGAAAATACGGGCACACCTTCGCCGGCGGTCAGCACTTGACCTTCGGCATTTCCGATCTCGGATCGGATTACGAGACCGGTCTCGGGTCCATCCCGCGAAAGAACCGGATGGACACGACATCCGGCACCATCGTTTTCGAGGGGTTCGCCGGAAACTGGCATACCTTGGACGCCACGCTCTTTCATACCGACACAAGGTTGTCCCAATGGCTGCTCGACGATGACGGCAACATCATCAGCAACAGGCGCCGATACGGGACCAAGACGACCGGGTTGCGCGCAGAGGCCGGGCGGGATCTCTACCTCGGCGATGTCCGGCACCGGCTGACCCTTGCCCTCGACGGTTACAGTGATGTCGTGACGGTAGACGATCCTGACTCCACCGTGGACGGGCTGACCGCCCCCGGTGAACGCTACGTCTGGTCGCTGATGGCCGAGGATGCGATCGAGATCGGGCTGAACACCGAGGTCGTTCCCGGCCTGCGCTTTGACACCTACCGTCTCGACAGCGACGAAGGCTCGTCGGTCGGCAGCCAGGTCTCGCCCTCGCTGGTGGTTCGCCACACTCTCGGGCCGGTGACGCTGCACGCGACCATGGCCCAAGCCTACCGACCGCCGACCCTGTCGGAGGCGCTGGTCAACGGGATGCACCCGGAACCGGCGGATTTCCTGATCCTGCCCAATCCAGATCTCGACCCGGAGAGCGCGACCACCTTCGAATTGGCCGCCACCGCCGGTTTCAACGACCTGATCGTGGATGCGGACCGGTTGGACGGGCGGCTCGCCATCTATCGCAGCGAGGTGGATGACTATATCGGGCTGGAGGAGATGGGCACGCTTTTCGACCGCTACTACCAATACCAAAATATCGACCATGTTCGACTCGAGGGCATCGAGCTTGAGCTTGGCTATGATGCCGGGCGCTATTTCGGGCGCTTCACCGGCCAGATGACCCGGGGCATCAACACCGAGACCGACGCGGATATCTCCGGGGTCGCGCCAAACCGGTTTTCGATGACGGCCGGTTGGCGCAATCCTGACCAGTCGCTGGAACTTGGCGTGCGATACACCAACGTGATGTCGCGCAACGACGGAAGCCTTTCCAGCGAGGCCTGGGATACCTGGGACCTGTTCCTCAACAAGAATATCGGGGAACGCGGCAAGCTCAATCTGCAACTCAACAACATCACCGACGAGACATACACCGCCTATCTGACCACCGAGGCAGCACCGGGTATCAACGCCCAGGTATCGCTGACCTGGCAATTCTGAGCGGCCCAAAGAGAGGATAAGAACATGCTTACCGTCCAACTCTTCGCTAACGAGACGACCGGCGCCGGCGTTGATTTCGAGGCCGATTTCGCCGCCTTCTTCGCGGATTTTGAACCCTATTCGATGCCGCTCTTCCTGGCCGAGGGTGCGGACGAGACCACGCAGATCGTGCACCTCGAAGCCCCGACGGCCGGGAAGGAGAGTACGGCACGCGCGGTGCTCGTGGAGGGGCAGGACTTCTACTACACCTTCTCCAACCACTCCGTCAGCGGCACGATCGAGACTATCCGGCTCACCCGGCTGGGCGACGCCTATGATGCCGACACAGGAGAGTTGAACTACAATGACGACGGGTTGGTTGATACGGCGTCCGAGATCATCACCATCTCCGGGCTGAGTATCTACAACGAGGCCGGCGTGATGGGGGACGTGCACGAGGTCATCAAGGGCTTCATGGGCGGCGGCCTGGAAGGCACCGCGATCGACGCCGCCGCCTTTTCGGAATTTGTCTGGGCAGAGGGACACGAGGTCATAGGTTCCACCGGAAACGATACCTACGCCGGCACAAAATACGCCGATATCGTACGGGGCGGCAAAGGTGCCGACGATCTCAAGGGCGGGAACGGGGCCGATATCCTTTCCGGCGGGAATGGGAGCGATACCCTCTCGGGCGGCAAGGGAGCCGACAGGCTCTCAGGTGGCAACGGGACAGACACGCTCTCGGGCGGCAACGGCACCGATACTCTCTTGGGCGGTAACGGCGCCGATACCCTCTCCGGCGGCAAGGGGGCCGATACGCTCTCAGGTGGCAAGGGGACAGACGCGCTCTCGGGCGGCAACGGCACCGATACTCTCTCGGGCGGTAACGGCGCCGATACCCTCTCGGGCGGCAACGGCGCCGATACCCTATCCGGCGGCAACGGCGCCGATACCCTATCCGGCGGCAAGGGGACAGACACGCTCTCGGGCGGCAATGGCGCTGATACGTTCGAGTTCAACACCAAGGCAGAAGCCAATGGGGACGTGATCACCGATTTCACGAGTACCGACATGATCGACCTGAGCGACATAGACGCCGACAGCACGACCGGCGGCAATCAGGCATTCACTTTCATTGCCGAAAGCAGTTTCAGCGGCGTGGCAGGCGAACTGCGGATCATCGAGAAATCCTCGAAGACCGTCGTTGCCGGCGACATTGACGGCGATGGCAGCGCCGATTTCCGGATCACGCTGCTGGATGCGAGCGGACTGGATTCAGGAGATTTCCTCCTCTGACAAAGCGCCGATTGCACGGAATCAATTTACTTGATTAAAATACTCGGATAATTGCTGATCACAACATACACCCCAGAACAAACCGCAAGGAGAAGACGTGGCTGGCGAGACCCGAGACCCCGCGCCGTCAGTGGCAACCGAGGCGCCGAATGCACCGCCATTGGCCAACGAGGTGGCCACCGGCACAGGACCGTCGATTTCCGGACCGGGGATGGAGACGCCCCCGTCCCCCGACGTCGTACCGGTACCGCCTGCCGATACCTCCGCGGCGGAAATGCCAGCCGGATCTGACGACATCCTGGGCATGGCGACCGACCTTTCCGGACCGGCGCTGGAATTCCTTCGGGACGGCGGCTACACGATCTGGGCCATCGCGGCGCTCTCGGTTATCACGGTCGCCCTGGTCCTTTGGAAGATATGGCGATTGGCGCTGATCGGTGCCTGGTCCCGCGGGCGCGCCCGGTTAGCGGTGGAGCAATTCGAGGCAGGCCGGGAGGCCGAGGCCAAGGCGATCGTTGCCGGGCGCCGAGGACTGCGGTCCAAGGTGATCCACGCCGCGCTGCATGCGCGCGAAACCTTTACCGAGGACGCCGCCCGGGAGGAAACCACCCGCGTTGCCAAGCGTGAGATCGGCTCGGCAAGCCGGGGCCTGCGCCCGCTGGAACTGATTGCCACCATCGCTCCGCTGCTCGGCCTTCTGGGTACGGTTCTCGGCATGATCGCCGCCTTCCAGGCGCTGCAGGACGCCGGAGCCAAGGCCGACCCGGCGGCGCTCGCCGGAGGGATCTGGGAGGCCCTCTTGACCACCGCCGCCGGCATGGCCGTGGCGATCCCTGCCTCTGCCGCGCTTGCTTGGTTCGAGGGGATCATCGACAGCATGGCCGCAGATGTCCAAGACGGCGTGACGCGCATTTTCCTCGCCGACCAGCAGCTTCCGGAGCCCGAACCCACAGCGGCCGCCCTCGCTGCGGAATAGCGCCATGGACTGCCTTCGCCCACAACGACAACGCCGCCGTCCGTCGCTCACGCCGATGATCGACGTCGTGTTCCTTTTGCTGGTGTTCTTCATGCTCGCCTCCCGCTTCGGAACCGACTTGGCCCTGCCGTTGCCTCTTGCCAGCGCCGGACAGGGGTATTCCGGTCCGCCGCGCCTGATCGAGGTCACCCCCGAGACGGTCCGGCTCAATGGGATCGTCACGGCGCTGGCCGATGTGCCGGAACAACTCTCCCGGCTCACCTCCACCCCGACCGACGCGATCATCCTGCAGGGGCGTGATGGTGCGGACTTGCAGCGGGTCATCGACGTGACCCAAGTCCTGAGCGCGGCGGGATTCGAAACGGTCGTGCTGATCGAATGAACATTCGTCGCCCCCGCCAACGCCAGGCCCGCGAGAGCATCGTTCCGATGATCAACGTGGTCTTCCTGCTTCTGATCTTTTTCATGATCTCCGCCCGGATCACCCCGCCGGAGCCTTTCGAGGTAACCCTGCCTACCGCGCGGGAGGCCGAGCCCCCGGTTTCGGAGGCCACACTCTACATCAACCGAGACGGTTTGCCTGGCTACCAGGGGCTGACCGGGGTGCCGGCGATGGAACTGCTGGTCGAGCTGCGCGACAAGCGCGATCCCCTTCAGGTCCGCGGCGATGCCCATCTTGAGGCGGCGAAGCTTGCCGCGCTCCTCAAGGAATTGGCCAGGGCCGGGTTCGTCCGGGTCGAACTGATGGTAAGCGAGTAATGGTCCGGTACGTCGAAACGGCGGTTTTTCTCGGCCTCGCGGTGGGCTTGCATCTGGTGCTGTTCGCGGGTGTGCCGCCGCGCGGGACCGAAGCCGGAGGCGCGGGCGGGGAGGAGACGATCACCATCCTCGCCGCGAGCGACCGGGTCGAGACCATGGTGGAGGCGTGGAAACGCCCGCCTGAGATCGAGATCGAAAACGTAGAGAAACAGCTTGCCCCCACCCCGGATGTCGCGCCGCCGCGTCCGATGGAAATGACGGCCCTGCCACCGCAGCCGGACCAGCCCATCCCGCTGCAACACCCTGGGGCGGAGCAAATGCCGATGCTGATGGCGCTGCCGCAACGGATCGAGACCCGGGATGTGACCCTGCCGATGCCGGTTCCGCAGAAGATGAAGCCGGTCGAGAAGCCGAAGGAAAAGGAGAGCCGAAAGCCACCCGTGCGCTTGACCGCCCCCACTCCACCGAAGCAGGACGAAGCCCCGCCAGAGATCGCCCCCCCGGCACCACCGGAACCGGCCCCTGAAGCCCTGCCGCAGGATCCCTCGCTCGCGGGAAAACGCCCGGTCAGCCGCCCCGAACGCCCGAAGAAAAGGAAGGAACTCGCGAAGGAGCCTTCAAAAACCGCCAAGAAGGCAGCGAAGGCCCAGTCCGCGGCGCGGGGTACTGCCGGACAGCGGGCCGCCGGGACCGGCGGCGGCGCAGTGGCCGGGAGCGGCAAGGCCAAGGTCACCTCCGGGGCAACCAAAGCCAAGGTGGCGGCTCTGCAGCAGGTCTGGGGTGCGAAGATCCGCAACCGGGTGGAACGCGCCAAGCGCCATCCGGGTGGCCGGAAGGCCGGGCGGGTGACGGTGGCGCTGAACGTGACCCGTGGCGGCAAGCTTGCCGGGGTATCAGTACGCAAGAGCTCCGGGAATGCGTCCCTGGACAAGGCGGCGGTGAGCGCCGTGCGCCGGGCCGGACGCTTTCCCAAGGCACCGGACGGCCTGACCAAGGCAGCCTACACGTTCACCATCACGATGGCGTTCAACTGACGCGTTCCGGGAAGGAGGTAATACATCGCCTGTCGCCAGTGACATTCCAGGCAGGGTCCACAGTTTCAACCGACAGTTCTTGCGTGCGCCTATGAATCTGAGTAAAAAACTCGGGATAATTGACGAATCCCACGTCTACCAAGCCAAAGCAACGCGTCAAGCGGGTGCTGTCGAGCCAGGTTTCCCCGAAAACGAAAAAACGCGTGAAAGATCCATGACGAATCAGGCTCAGCTTTTGCCTGCCGACATCCGGCAGGCCCGTATCGAAAATGACCTCCGGGACCGCGACCTTGCGGAGAGCTTCGGCATCTCCGAGGGCCAGCTCGTCGCCGCCCATGTCGGGCACGGCGCAACGCGCATCGCCTCCCACCCCGATGCGTTGATCCCCGAGATCACCGGGCTTGGCGAGGTCATGGCGCTGACCCGCAACAACAGCTGCGTGATCGAAAAGGTCGGGATCTACGAAAATTATCACCCCGGCAAGCATGCCGCCATGACGCTGACGCCCGAAATTGACCTCAGAATATTCCCCGGCCAATGGGTGTCGGCATTTGCCGTCGAGCGCGAGACCAAGACCGGACTCCGCCGGTCGATCCAGGTCTTCGACGCCGCCGGTGACGCGATCCACAAGATCCACCTCCGGGACGGCTCCCACCTGGATCACTTCGAGGCGCTGAAAAAGAAACTGGCCCATGAAGACCAGTCCGAACGCCTTTCCGTGGAGCCGCGGAAACCTGTCGAGCAGGCAAAATCGAACCCGGACCGGCTGGAGGAATTGCGTACCGAATGGGCCAAGCTCACCGACACGCACCAGTTCCTGCGCCTTGTCTCGCGGCTGAAGATGAACCGCCTGGGCGCCTATCGCATTGCCGGTGAGCCGCTGGCACGCAAGCTGTCCGTCGACGCGGTGAACCAGATGCTCGAAGCGGTGAAGGACCGGGAACTGGAGATCATGCTCTTTGTCGGGAACCGCGGCTGCATCGAGATCCATGGCGGGCCGATCCAGTCGCTCAAGCCTATGGGGCCCTGGCAGAACATCCTCGACGAAGGGTTCAACCTCCACCTGCGCGCCGATCACATCGCCGAAGTCTGGGCGGTGAACAAGCCCACGGCGCGCGGCCCGGCGGTTTCCGTCGAGGTCTTCGACTCCCAGGAGGGGCTCATCTTCCAGATCTTCGGTCGTCACAACAACGGGCGCGATTTCCGCCCCGAGTGGGACGCGCTCGTGGCCTCCCTTCCCTCCGCCTGAGGATCCCAAGTCATGACCGGTCTTTCCCCGTGCCGCCGCGGCCTCTTTGCCCTGACCGCCGTGTTCGTTTCCTGTTTCGCCGCCTCTGTCGTCGTTGGTGACGGCAGGGGAGAACGAATCGTCTCTGTCGGCGGATCGGTGACCGAGATCATCTACGCCCTCGGCCAGCAGGATCGGCTGGTTGGACGGGACACGACCTCAGTGTACCCAGTGCAGGTCAATACTCTGCCCGATGTGGGCTACATGCGACGTCTCTCACCGGAGGGATTGCTCTCGGTGAACCCGGACATGATCATCGCCATAGAGGGCGCAGGGCCGGACGAGACGATTGACGTGCTGGATGCTGCGCAGATTCGCTTCGAGACCATACCGGAAGGCTACACCCGCGCGGCAGTGGGCGAGAAAATCCGCGCCGTGGGCGCAGCGCTGGGCGAGGACGAGGCCGCCGATACCCTCGCCGAAAAAGTCGATGCGGAGATCGCATCGGCTGTGGACGCTGCGCAGGCCACGGCGGGCAATCAGCGCGTTCTCTTCGTGCTCTCGGCCAAGGGCAGCAAGATCATGGCCGGGGGCACCGGCACCGCCGCAGACGGAATCATCTCGATGGCAGGCGGGGTGAACGCCATCGACCAGTTCGAGGGCTACAAAACGCTCACCGACGAGGCCGTGACGCGCGCCGCGCCGGACGTCATCCTGATGATGAAGTCCCGTGGAGCACCGACAGGCTCCGATAGAGACCTGTATGCCCATCCCGCCATTTCCACCACGCCCGCAGGCCGGAACAAGGCGCTGGTCCGTATCGACGGTGTCCATCTGCTCGGCTTCGGTCCGCGGACCGGCTCGGCCGTCACTGAACTGGCCGCGGCGATCAAGGCGGCAGGCAACTCGTGACCGATACCGCCACGGTACAAGCGGTCGAGCCGGCGCCTGTCGACCGCCACCAGCAGGCGCGCCGCACGACGCTCCGGCTCACGCTCCTGCTCATTGCCACATCGGTCCTCAGCCTTGCGTCGGGCGCGTCGGGCACCTCGCTCTGGAGCGCATTGGGCGACCTAATCGCCGGGCGTGAGCTGGCACTGGTGGACAAGGTCATCCTCTTCGACATCCGCCTGCCACGGTTGATCGAGGGTATCCTCGTCGGCGCCGCACTGGCGGTCTCCGGCGCGGTGATGCAGGGGCTGTTCCGCAATCCGCTGGCCGATCCCGGCATCGTCGGCGTCTCTGCGGGCGCGGGGCTTGGCGCGATCAGTGCGATCGTGCTCGCCGGCCTGCTGCCGTTCGCCTTGCGCGACCTCATGGGATCCCACCTCGTCTCCCTGGCCGCTTTCCTCGGAGGTTGGGGCACGACGCTGCTTCTCTACCGGGTCTCCACCCGCAACCGGCAGACCTCCGTGGCCACCATGCTGCTCGCCGGGATCGCCCTCGGCGCGCTTTCCGGGGCGTTGTCGGGGATCCTCGTTTACATGGCCGACGATGACCAGCTCCGCGATCTCACCTTCTGGGGCATGGGTTCGCTGGCTGGCGCCACATGGAGCAAGGTTTTTGCCGCCGGGCCGATTATCCTGCTTGCGCTGACCGTCACCCCATTCCTTGCCCGTGGCCTCAACGGTCTCGCGCTCGGCGAGGCCGCGGCGGCCCACATCGGCATCCCGGTCCAGAGGATGAAGAACACGGCCATCCTCTCCGTCGCCGCCGCGACCGGCGCCGCCGTCGCCATTTCAGGGGGGATTGGCTTCGTCGGTATCGTCGTGCCGCACCTGCTGCGACTTGCCAACGGGCCGGACCACCGCACGCTGCTGCCCAACGCCGCGCTTCTGGGCGCTACGCTTTTGCTGGGCGCGGACATGCTCAGCCGCTCCATCATCGCCCCCGCCGAACTTCCCATCGGCATCGTTACCGCCACTTTGGGTGCGCCCGTCTTCCTCTGGATATTGATGCGCCGCATGCCCGGGATGAGGCTCTGAGATATGCAGGCCACCGACATCACCGTCCGCCTCAGTCGTCGCAAGATTCTTCACGGGGTCGATTTCGTGGCGGAGCCGGGCGCGCTCACGGCCATCGTCGGGCCGAACGGCTCTGGCAAGACCACCTTCCTGCGCGCGCTGGCCGGCGAGGTGCCCCATGGCGGCCGCGTCACCCTGAACGGGCACGACACGGCGCACCTCAAGCCGTGGCAGGTGGCTGCCCTGCGTGGGGTTCTACCGCAGTTCACCCCGGTCGCTTTTCCTTTCACCGTCATAGAGATCGTCCGCCTCGGCCTGACTGCAGGCACCGCAGCCGAAGATGACAGCTTACCCGTCCAGGCGCTCGCCCGTGTTGGCCTTTCCGGTTTCGCCAATCAGTTCTATTCGGAGCTTTCCGGAGGCGAGCAGCAGCGGGTGCAACTCGCCCGCGTGCTGACCCAGGTCTGGGCACCGGTGGAGGACGGCCAGCCGCGCTGGCTGCTGCTCGACGAGCCGGTGTCCAGCCTTGATATCGGCCACCAGTTGCAGGTTATGGAACTCGCCCGAGACTATACCCGCGCCGGGGGCGGGGTCATCGCGGTGATGCATGACCTGAACCTGACCGCGATGTTTGCGGATCACATCGTGCTCTTCCAGTCGGGCCGAATTTTGGCCAGCGGGTCGCCTGCCGAGGTGTTGACAGACGAAACCCTTTCTACCGCCTATGGCTGCAACCTGCGGGTCAATACGCCCCCGCCCGGCAGCATTCCCTTCCTGTTGCCGCAGGTCGCAACCGCCTGACCTCTCAGCGCCCAACTTGACCGGGGTTTCCGCCCGGGGACTGGAATCCTCTTTCCATGCCCGCTGGGAACGGTGCCCTGAAACGCAGAGCCCTGTTCAGCCGATACCGTGCTATGCAAGACTGAGTGCCATGCATCTCTTTGTGCTTCCGGCGCCGGGAAAACGGGTCAGCCGGCTGATCGGGAAATGCCCACGGGTTCATCACCGACCCCCTGTCCCGGTTGATTCGCGCGGTTGGGTCATTGTCCCGGATGGCCTGTCGCAGTAAAATCCCCCTTAACGTGGACAGGTTGACATGCACAAACAGACCTTGGCAATTGCAGGTGTGATCGGCCTCGGCGTGATCGGCACCGCGGGTTTGCTGCTCTGGCCGGATCGACCGGATCCGCAGCTTCTGGCCTGGAATGATGCGGCGACGGTGGCCCGCGGGCATGTGGTTTACACGCGTGCGTGTTCCACCTGCCATGGTCCACTCGACGGTGGTGCCTCAGGAAGTGCTCCGCCCCCGCAGGAGCGAACGGCCCCTCCCCATGATGCTGGCGGCCACACTTGGCAGCATCCGGATTACGCACTGTTTCAACTCACCAAGTCCGGCGAAGTCGCGGACCTGTGCCGAACGCTCGACGCCTCGGGGATGCCGCAGTTTGGCGACGATCTCAGCGATCACCAGATCATCGACGTTCTGTCCTACATAAAATCGACATGGCCGGTGCATATCCGCGTCGAACAGGACGCCGTCAACGCCCTCTATGCCGCGCAGAACGCCGCATTTCGGGCGCTGCTCTACCCATCGGATTTCTGACCGCGCCGACAATCCGGCAAGATCAGCCACCTGACGGATGCGTTCAGCCCATGCCTTCCTCTTTCTGGGCAGGCTCCCGCCCCTTGTCTGGCATGCGTTCGCGCAGCATGTCGAGGCTGCGTTGGAGCTCGGGCCGGGAGATGTCACGGGCAATGACCACGATCCGCGAGCGGCGATCTCCACCCGGCCAGTCGCGCATGGGCACCGGCGGGTCGAAAACCTGCTGCACGCCGTGAAAGACGAAGGGCATCTCGATATCTTCAAGGAACACGATGCCCTTCACGCGTAGGATATCCGGGCCACGCAGCGCGATCAGCGTGTCGAGCCAGAGATCAAAGACCACGTCCGGGATCGGGTCGTCGAGGATGATGGAGGCAGTGCTGATACGGGTGTCGTGCGGCGCAAGTTCGACCGGCGCAGGCACCGGCCGCGACAGCCCAGACAGGTTCGCCAGCGGATTAACCGACGGGGCGGGGCCGCCGGTCCAGATCAGGACATCGGCTGGGCTGGCCCCCTCACGAAGACCGCTCAGTCCCCAGATGTGCCCCGGCACCCCCTGTCCCCGGATCGCATGAAGAATGCGGGCGCCGGGGGAGATCATCCGAAGGCGCGTCTCAAAGGCCTGCACCTGCGCCGACGACACGAGGTCGGTCTTGCTCAGCACGACCAGATCGGCCATCGCCACCTGCGACACGGCCTCGAACTGCGCATCCAGCGTATCAGGCCCATGTGCGGCATCGACGACGGTGACGACCCCGTCCATGCGCGCCGTACGGACAAGGTAGGGGTCGGTGACCAAGGTTTGCAGGATCGGCCCCGGGTCGGCAAGACCGGTGGTCTCGATCACCACCCGGTCAAAATCCAGTTCCCCCCGGTCGCGGCGCGCCGAAAGGCTGATCATGGTGCGGGCGAGATCCCCCCGCACCGTGCAGCACAGGCAGCCCGACCGCATCAGGACGATCTCTTCGCTGCTGCGCTCGATCAGGTCATGGTCCAGTCCGGCCTCACCGAACTCGTTGACGATGACGGCAATACGCCCCGACGCTGCATCCGACAGGACCGCGTTGAGAAGCGTCGTTTTTCCTGCACCGAGAAAGCCGGTCAGCAGGGTAATAGGCAGGCGCGTATCCGTCACCCGCGTCCCTCAAGGTGGACCGCCAGGGCGCGGATCGCGTCAAGCAGCCCCTTGTGGTGCTCCGAACTTGCCTCATGCGCCTTCAGCAAACGGTCATGCGCCTCTGCCTGAGGCGCGTCGGCATTTGCATCGCCATGGGCAATCTGTTCCTCGTGGCGTGCGATCTCAACATCATGGGCCAGGATTCGGGCCTCATGCGTGAAGATCGCGGCCTCCACGCGCTTCAGGACTGCGAGCGCCTCCATATGCTCCTGACGCCAGCGGTCGTGATCCCGTCCCTCGCGAAGGTGCACGGAGTGGGCAATTTCATTGGTAGATGTCATGACTTGGGTCTCCTTGTCAGTGTAGTGTCAAACAGAGGTTTCGACAGCGGCCTCCTGCCGAGACAAATGCGCTACCCGTTGCGGCACAAGGGCGGAGCGAACAAGCATCGAAAAGGCAAACACGCTGGCCGCAGCAAGGATCATCGTCGGACCTGCGGGCCAGTCAAGCCAGATCGCCACGGCCATGCCGACTCCAACCGAAACTAAGGATGCCACCGTCGCAACCGCCACCATCCACGCCATGGACCGCGCCCAATGGGCCGCGACCGCGGCCGGAAGCGTCAACAGCGCAAGCACGAGGATCAGCCCGACCACCTTGATCAGCAGCACCACGGCAATGGCGATTAGTACCAGCAGCAACCGGTCGAGCCATGCCACCGGCAACCCGCGCAACTGGGCGAATTCCCGGTCGAGTGCCACCGCCACCATGGGCCGCCAGAGTACCACCAGCGTACCGGAGACAACCGCAAGACCAGCGCCCATGAGCCACAGCCGTTCCGGTCCCGCTGTGAGGATCGAGCCGAAAAGATAGCTGAGCAATTGCACGTTGTAGCCCGGCGTGCGCGAGATGAAGAGGATACCGATCGCCATGCCGACGGCCCAGATCGCGCCGATCAGCGCGTCCTCATGGCCTTGGCCCTGCCCGCGTCCGCGGTCGTCGAGCCAGCCGATCAGGAGCGCCGAGAGGATCGCCGCCGGAAGTGCCCCCAGATCAGGTGAGACACCGAAATACTGCGCAGCACCCAGCCCAGCGAGCGCCGAATGCGCGACAGCGCCCACGAGAAAGGCCAGACGGCGCACCCTGACGAATGGGCCGATCAACCCGCAGGCCAGCGCCGAGAGAGCGCCTGCGGCGATAGCCCACCGCATGAAGGCAAAAGCGAGCAAGGTCATGCTGCCACCTCACGTCGATCGCAATGCACCGAGCGGGTGAATATCTCGGAAGCCAGGTCAGCCGCCGTTGCATGTTGCGAGGCCTCCCACAGGTGACGGTTGACGCAGAACACCCGCTCGCAATGGGCCGCCACATGGGCCAGATCATGCGATACAACAAGCACGGGGATCGTCTGGCCCAGATCGCAGAGCATCTCGAACAGCCGGTCGGCATGATCCTGATCAACGCTGGCGGTCGGTTCGTCCAGAAGCAGCAATTCGGGCGCCACGGCCAGCGCGCGCGCAATCAAACCGCGCTGCAACTCCCCCCCCCGACAGCGCCGAAAGCGGGCGGTCGGCCAAATCCGAGATCCCGGTCTTGGCCATCGCGTCGGCAATACGTTTGCCAGCCCCGGCCATAGGCCGCGAGAACAGGCGGGGGCCGAGCAAGGCGGTCTCGACCAACCCCTGCAGGGTGACCGGAAAGGCGCGATCGAACGTGGCAGCCTGCGGCACCAGCGCAAGGCGCGGCGCCGCCCGGCGCGGCGTCTCCTCCAGAACTTCCACCCGGCCGGCGCTGGCCGGCAAGAGTCCGCAGATCACCGACAGAAGCGTACTCTTGCCACCTCCGTTGGGGCCGATCAGCCCGTAAAGACCGGGCCTTTCCAAGCGAAGCGTCACGTTCTGCAACACCGCCTGCTGTCCGCGGTGGACGACAAGTCTTTCTATCTCCAGCACGCTCATCTGAACGAAGCCTCGATCAGCGTTGTCAAAAAGGTCAAGTTCCCGATCAGCTCTTCGGGCAGAGTGGGGAGCGGGACCACATCTGCGCCGATCTCGGCGGCGATGGTCCTTGCCTCGTCCTCGCTATAGCCGCCCTGGACGAAAATCGTCCCGATCTCTTGATCCCGCGCCGCTTCGATCGTCGCCGCGATCCTGCGCGGACCGGGTTCCATGCCCTGTTCCTCGATCGCCATCTGGCGCAACCCGTAGGCATCGCCGAGATAGCCAAAGGCAGGATGGTAAACCAAGAAGGCACGGCCTTTGTAGGGTGCCAGCCGAGCCTTTGCATCGGCGTCAGCCGCATCAAGTCGGGCAAGCCATGCCGCTGTATTGGCCTTGAAATCATCGGTACTTTCGGGCCGGAGCTCAATCAACGCATCGCGCAGCACCGCGGCCATGGTTCGCAGCTGTTTCGGCCCCATCCAGATATGCGGATCGGGCATTTCGCCCCCGGCATTCGCGCCGCTGCGCCCCGTGATAGTGCGCGTTTGGACGTGTTCGATGAAATTCAGCACCGGCATATCCGGCCGCGCGGCCTTGACCTGCGGCATCCAGTTCCGCTCGTGCGGGACGCCCATGGCGATGTAGATATCCGAAGACTCAAGCGCAGCCATCTGCATCGGGGACGGTTCGAACGTGCGGGGATGCACGTTGGGCGGCACCATGACCGTGGCGGTGACATGCGGCCCCCCGATCGCCTCGACCATCGCCTGCATCGGCAAGAGGGAAACCGTAACGCGCAGCGGCGCGGTCTCGTCGGCCCGAACAGACAAGGGCATCGACAGGGCCAAAGTAACGGCCGCGGCGGTTTTGGTGAGAAGGTCTCTACGAGAGATCATTGGACGGGCCTTTCATTCTGGTATCTTTGAGCGATATACGGCGCCTCTCAATCCGGGCTGGCCTTGGACTGCTGCTGAGCCTCGTACTTGCAGCGAAGGGTGCCCCGCGGTTCGGGTGCGGCGCGGGGAATGAACATCCCGGCTTGGGATCGGAGCATCTTTACGGTCTTAGACCGGCGCAGATGCCCATCCTTCTCCGACGCAGCAATCGCGCGGTAAGCTCGGGGAAGGGTGATTGTCAGGCTGGCCTCGTCCCTTCTTCCGGAAAGATCAGACGCCCAGAGTTCATGAGGCAACTGACGCGGCACGGCTTTCTTGCCAGCTTGCATCTTCTCCAATCTCCTGCTCACGCGATGCCTGAAAATGATCTCTGAAAATTGAATATATTATGTAATAACATAACACAATAGGCAGCGAGGCATTCTGATTGCAGAACTGAAAACGACAGTCCAATGCAGGCCGCAAAGACCTTGTGGCACACGCAGCGCGTCAAGCGAGTGGTCAGGGAATGTCTCGGCAATGGTGCAACCTACCTTGTTTCGGTTCGCGAGACGATTTGCTCCGATCCGGACTGTGCTGGACCGGCGACAGAGATCCGGATACCCGAACCGTGATCCTCGCGGGGTTCTGGAGGACCTGATCGCGCGGCATGGCGGCAAGGGGAAATGGTTCGCCGCGGCCAAGACCGCCGGATATCTCGACATCGCGCTGGACTGCGCTTCGGATCCCGAGGCGGTCTCGGCAACCCTGACCCCGGCCGCACCGGATTTCCCCGACAGGGATCCCGCCTTCGCAGCCCAGGTGGCGCTCCACGCCATCTCGCACCCACTCTACGGTCGCGGTTTCGGCGCCAATCCGCTCCATATCGACGAAGTGATCGACCACGTCATGGCTTCCAGCCGGCAGATTAACAGAACCACATGGGCCATGGCTGAGATAAAACAAATGGCCGACCGGCTTGCAGGTGATGATTTCATGTCCAGACGCCGTCGGATCATGCTTTCGGAAATCGAAGCGACAGCCAGAGGCGACTGCGCCTGAGGGAAGAAACGGCATGAAACGGATCGAAATCACTCGGGCAGCCAGCCGTCGCGGCATATGCAGATCGGGCGGGAAACGGGCGTTCGCTGCACGCGCATGATTCCCTATACCATGGGTGTGAAGCGGACGTTGGTTCTGGTCGCATCTAATTTGGGCCTGTCCGTCGCCAGATTATGGGCCAGTCCGGGAACTCGCATGTGGTCCCGAGCAATCGGGCGGCGGACGATATCTAATCTTCCTCGAGTTGTTTGTCAGAGCACCTTGACATCGCCGTAAATCTTGCGGAGGTGCTCGTCCGACATGTCGAGGATAGGCTCATACATGAAGGAGTTCAGGTGGATATTCTCCGGGGTCATGAGGACCACTCGATCCATGGTCGGGATTGCGGCGTCACTGGGAAAATCCTTGCGGAAGCGTTTCAGAAGCTCCGTCGTCTGATTTCCGGTTATCTCACCCGGCAGCTTGGGGTCGTTGATACGTCCGAGCATGTACTGCTCTGCACGTAGACGCGTAGCGACCGAGAGGACGATTTTGTTCTCGAAGTTGGCGGCATCGCCGTCTTGCAGGCAGCCGTCGGCCTCCTGATAGACCAGGTCGAGCACGGTGTCCGCCGAGGGAGCAGCATTCGCTGGCGGCGCGCCAAAAATCCTCTGATAGATGTCGAAGAGGTCTCTGTCCTGAATGGCCGCTGTGCCATCCTTGATATGGAGCAGAGAGGTCAGCGTCGCGTAATCAGGATCGTCTTCGCCCTTCGTGAACTCCACCAGATTTCTCATGAAAGGTATTGAGGCAATCCGCTTTCTCGGTTCGCTCCCAAAATGAACCTTCCAGTCGTTGACGAAAATATTCTTGATCCCGACGGCCTTGTTGATCTCGATGCCTCCTTCTTTCCTCGCGACCATGAAGCACGACTTGTAGTTGACGAAGCGGCTCTGAATTGTCCTGAAGAAATCGAAGTTGTGGGTGAGGATGACCTGCCGGAATTTATCGTCCTCCGCGATGTCCTTGAGATACTGGATGATCGCATACTTGTTCTTGTAGTCGAACGAGTCCGCAACGTCGTCGACGATGATCAATGTTCGCTGCCCCGCCTTCCGCCGCGCCTCAATCTCGAAGATAATGTTTAGGATGTAGAACGCTCTGCGCTCTCCGGTGCTGAGGACATCAAGTAGCGCGTCCCTTTCGACATCCTTCCGGTCACCTCCTTCCTTAAAAGTAAAGCCCAGCTTCGGGATCTTGTCCTCGTTGAGCACCATGGAGACGAAATTCTTCACCTTGAGCTCGAATGGGACGAAGAAGCGTTCATTGAAGATCTCGATGACCTCTTGCCATGCCGTCCGCTCATTTCGGGCAGCTTCCTCGATCTCCTTTCTCCTTTCCGCCGCGGCACGAATCTCCTTCACCAGTTGATCGAAGGCGTCTCGATGCTTCACGAAGTAGCTCTTCCAGACCTGCTCCTTGAAGTCTGCGACGTTCGCCAAGGCGGGGAGGATATCTTCATGGTCAGTTACGAATGAGTTGAACTCCCTGACATTGGCGTTCTTGTGAAGAAGTTTCTCGACCGCGTCGAACTTTTTGCGCAGATCGGCATCTGACGTGATGCCCTCTTTCTCGCTCTTGACCAGCTCCTCCAACTGCTTTTTCGCCGTGATTTCGATCTTCTCTCCGGCGTTTAGGCTCACGCTGTGTGCCGCATCGAAGAAACCGTTGTCAGAGAGGGCTTTCGCGATCACGCCGGCGTTGTAGTAGGTGAACGTCCCGCGCTTGAAATACTGCGACTGGTCGATCAGTTCGTTGAAGCGCTTGATGTAATCCTCGAGCGCCTCCCGCACCTGCTCCTTCTGGAGCATCTCGACGACCTTTGGGTCGAAAACGAGATCGTATGGGATTTCGGCAAAGGGAGCCTCCGACTGCTCGGCTACTTCCCCGGCGACGCGATTGATCGCCAGGAGGAACTGTTCGGGGGTCTTGGTGAAGGTTGACGAGATCTCGGCGGCGAGGTCCTTCTTTGACCCTGACTGATCCTTCAGCGCAGAGAGAAGCGTTTTCTTCGCAGCCTCGATGCCTTCGTTGAGTTTCTCATGCTCTTTTCGAAGAGCTGCGTTCACGAGGAGGGTGGAGGTCTTTTCGCTGCTTCCGAAATCCTCATCGTAGGGCCGAATAATTAGCACAGATTCCGGATCAAGTTCGGCGTCATTCTCATCGAGCACCGATCGTTTCGTAGGACGGTGCGGGAACATCCGATCAGACGACTTTTTCTTGTCGGCGATGTCTTGGAAAGTTCTCGCAAGCGACGATTTCATGGCGCCGTTTGGCGCGTATAGAGCTACGGCGTTGCATTTCCTGAAGTCGAAGGAGTGCTCCAGCTTCCGAATTCCGTAGCAATACTCGAGATCAAGCTTGAGCGCTTGCATGAATAGTTCCATCCCTGTTTTTGAGGATGTTGTAGCGCGCGCCTTGGCGATCAGCAAATGGTTCGGTCCTGCTGTGTGTGGATTAGACCCATACAGGGCGCCTTCTTGGGAGAGTGGCATCATGGGGAATCAGCAGATCTACTGCCTTTCGGGTCCCTACATGTAGTGGCAGCAATGGCCGCCCCGCTGGTTTTTGGGTTAAAAAATCTCATCCAGCGCATATATTGTGGTGGATTTCATCAGTTTTGGTGTCGAGGGAGATCACATGCGCATTCTCCATACGGCCGATCTTCACCTCGGGCATAGCTTGAACGGTTGGGATCGGGAGGATGAACACAGGTCCTGGTTTGACGCGCTCGCCGACATCGTCGATCGGGAAGAGGTCGACCTCGTACTCATCGCAGGCGATATCTATGACAACACGAACCCGTCGGGCGAAATTCAGGCGCTCTTCTATCAAGGCCTTATGGCGCTGCGCGCGCGCCGGCCCGGCATTTGCATCGTGGTAAGCGGCGGCAACCACGATCCGGTCCGCCGCCTCGAGGCCCCGTCCGTCCTTATGAAAGTGCACGACATTCGTGTAATCGGCGCAGTGCGCCGCAGGGCCGGCACGCCCTGCGCGGAAACGGGGCAAACCCTGCCAGGCGAAATCGACCTTGATCACCACCTCGTTGCCGTTCGGGGCGCGGATGGAGAGGTCGCCCTTTACGTGCTTGCGGTGCCCTTTCTGAGGGCGTCGGACCTGCCGGGGCTTTCCTTCGACGATACCGTGTCCTCATCCGAAAGCCCGATCGTGGCTGCCGCCCGCCGTTTCTTCGAGGAAATTTCCGCGTCGGCCGTCGCGCGCATGGACGCGCTCGGGCATTCCAAGCTGCCGCTCGTTATGACTGCGCATCTGCACTGCGCAGGTGGGCTCGAGAGCGAAGGCGCGGAACGTCGGATTATGATCGGCGGCAGCCACGCCCTGCCGCCCGACGTCTTTCCCCAAGAGATCTCCTATGTCGCCTTGGGGCACCTGCACCGGCCGCAGACCTTGTCCGGCGACCGCGTGCGATACAGCGGATCCTGCTTTCCGCTCTCCGCTTCCGAGATCGGATATGACCACGGCGTAACGATCCTTGATCTCGCAGAAGGCGCCCTGAGCCACCGCCATCTCTCCGTTCCTCGGCCCGTTCCGATCCTCCGCATTCCGGCCACAGGCAGCAGTGCGACGGCTATAGGCATCGAGGATCTCGACGACGAGCTCGACGAGGTATTGGAGAAGAACCCATTCGAGGCCGACACGCCCATCGGTCTGAGACCCTTGATCTATCTTGAAATGAAAGCCACGGATGCAGCGTCTGTCATCATGACCGAGGCCACGGGCCTCGTGAAAGCCCGGGGCCTGAGGCTCGCGGGCATCCGCGTGCGCAGAGAGACGGATGCCGCGAATCCGACCGCGGGAAAGGCGGTCGCTTTCACCCAGAGCCTTCGAGAGACGACGCCCGAGGCCCTCTTTGCCCCGGCTTTCCGAAAGAAGCACGGAATCGACCCGGAAGACCGCCACCTGGCCGTCTTTCGCGAGTCAGTGGTAGACCAGGAAACTTGAGCAGCAGGCCCCAGGACATGGATATTCTCTCGATCAAGGGCGAGAACATCGCGAGCTTGGCAAAGCCGTTCGAGATCGATCTCGAACAGGGCGACCTCGCAGGCTGCGGCCTCTTTGCGATCACCGGTAACACCGGTGCCGGGAAATCGAGCCTACTCGATGCCATTTGTCTCGCGCTCTATGGGAACTGCCCGCGCCTTGGTGCTTCCGGCGTCCGGGACACGGTGCCGGATGCATCCGGCGATGCGATCCAGTCCGACGATCCGCGGACCCTTCTTCGGCGGGGCGCGGCGGCAGGCCATGCCATTGTCCGGTTCCGTGGCAAGGACGGCGTCGACTACGAAGCGAGCTGGTCGGTGCGTCGCGCCTATGGAAGACCCACGGGTAACCTTCAGGCCGTAGACAGGTCGATCACGCGCCTATCGGACGGGCAGGTGCTGGAAAACCAACTCCGTCGCGTGAATGAGCGCGTAGTCGAACTCACCGGCCTCACCTACGAGGAGTTTCGCCGATCCGTGCTGTTGGCCCAGGGCGACTTCGACAGCTTCCTGAGCGCCAGGACAAGCGAGCGCGCCGCGATCCTCGAAAAGGTCACCGGGACGGGCCTCTATCGGGAAATCTCTCGCCGCGTCTATGCCGGCTCCCAGGCTGCAGAGCGGGCCGTGGAAGACCTCGCGATCAAGTTCGGCGAACACACTGTCTTGGGAGAGGAGCGGAAGGCAGAGATAGCCGAACGGCAGGGAATTCTCGCCACGCTTCGCAAGGATACGAGGGCGGCTCTCAAGAGGATCCAGGCCGATCTCGACCACTACGCGAAGCTCGATTCGGCGAAACAGAAGCTCTCCGAAGCAATGGGCGAGAAGGAGCAGGCCCAGAAAGCTTGGCAGCACGCTGAGGCAGATCGTGCTCACCTCGCACGGTTGCGCAAGGCAGCCAGCATTCGCGCGGAGTTCACCGAGGAGCGCGATGCGCGCGCCACGCAGAAGCAGGCCCAGGAGGCGCTCGACTCACTCAAGGAGCACCTGAACACGGCAAACGAGGCCGAAGCGCAATTGCGACAGGCCCGAACGGACGCGCAGACCGAGGTTGACAGGCTCGAGAACCGGTTCAAAGAGTTCGGTCCGATCTGGTCCGAAGCCGAACGTCTCGATGCCAACATCACGACCGAAGAAGAAGAGCACAAGAGAGCCATAGCTGATGTCGAGACGTGCCGGGGTCAACTGAACACGGCCGAGCAGGCGGCTGCGGAGAAGCGCGCCACACGCGACCGGATCCTCGAAGTTATCGAGACCCGCCAGGCGACGATCGACGCGGAAACGGCCGGCCAGGTATTCGAGACGCTATGGGACGTGCTACATGACCGGCTCGGACGGCGGATCAAATGTGCAGCGACCGCGGTGCAAACAGCGACACGGATCTCGGGCATCGAGAAGGACATCGAGAGCAAGCAGAAGCGGCTGCTCGAAATCGATAAGCTGCTCTCCGAGCATGGAGCGAAGAAAACCGGTTTCGAGGCGACTCGCACCGAAAAGGAAAGAGCGCGTAGCGCGCTTGCTGCACGCGATCCGGCGGGCCGCCTGACCCGGCTCATAACCTCCGAGGCCGGCATCCGGAACCTGCAGCAGACGGCCCAGTCGCATGCCACAGAAAGCGCGAAACTGAAGACGCATGACGACGGAAGGAAGAGAGCCGAAGAGGACTTAGCCCAAGCCGAGCTGGACCGGAAGATAGCGCAGGCCGCCCATGCAGATGCGGAAACCCGCATCCGGACCTTGGAGGTGCCCGTGGAGATGGCCGAGGCGGCGATCTCGACCGAGGCCCGCAGCCTGCGCCGGCATCTCGTTGACGGAGAGCCCTGTCCCGTGTGCCAGTCGACGCACCACCCCGTGCATGACGACGAACTAACGGCCGAGCTTGCACGCAGTCTGCGGGAGGATCTCGAACAGGCACGTCGCGACCGAAACATGCATTCCGGGATCGTAGTCACGAAAACGGCCTTCATCGAGGAGATGAAAGCGCGCCTCGAGGCCATTACCGGCGAGCGCGAGGCGCTCGAGGGGCGCATCGCGGGCCTCGTCAGCGACTACGCGGAGACGGCGCGCATGGAGGCGGACGGGCCGGTCGCGGAGCATGTGCCGCAGGTCATCGACGGCGATGTTTCACCGGTCGTGGCCTCTCTGGTCGCACTGCGCGAAAGGATGGGGCAGTGGAGGGCAGCGCTCGAGGGCGAGCGTGATCGCCTGAGCGGCCTCGAGCGCGAGATCGAGGAGCTTCGCATTCAGATCCAAGCTGAGGAGACCAGGATCGGCGAGCTGCGCGAGGAGCGCGCCCAGGTGTCCAACGGTATAGCGCCGCAGGAGAAGATCCTGGCAAAGCTGAACGGGGATCGCGAGACCGCAGAGAGCGATCTTCGCGGAATCGATGCAGAGCTCGACAGTCGCATCGGCGATCCGGCAGAGCGCGGCCTGCCGAGCTGGGACGCGTTCGGCACGGCAGGCGCGGAAATGCTGACACAGCTCGAAGTGCGCCGCGCGACCCACATGGCGAATACCGATACGATCCGGAATGCAGAGATCCGCCTCGCAGATCTTCGCGCCAAGATCGGGGTTGATGAGGCCGCCGAGAAAGCCGCCCGGGAGACCCTCCGCAATGCGGAGAAAAAGGAGCGCGACCGCAGGAAGCGGCTCGAAGAAATGCGTCGGGATCGCGGAAGGCTCCTCGACGGCCAGCCGACGGGCACCCACCGGACTGCGTTCAACGCCAGCCGTCGGGCGGCGATCGCGGAACGCGATCGGATCGCGGGCGAATACACCGAGGCGGCGCAGAAGAAGTCGGGACTCGAGGCCCGAAAGCAGTCCGCCCAGACTGCGCTCGAAACGGCCGGAACCCGGCTTGGAAAGGCCACGGATGCGCTGCGCGCGGCCAGCGCCCAGATCGAGATCCCCGTCGAAGAACTGGCATCCCTGCTTTCGTATGGGGACACCGACATCGCGGCCCTGGCCGAAATCCTGCGGGACGTTGAGACACGCATGATCCAAGCGGAAAAGGCTGCGGAAACCCGCGCCCGGGATCTCGAGGAGCTCGACGAGAGCCACAGCCCTGAAGAACCTCACGAGACGCTCGAAGAGCGCAAGGCGCAGTTCTCCGCGCAGGACGAAACCCATGCGCAGGAGGAAGCTTCCCTATCGACTGAACTCGCGCTCGATGCAGAGGCACACCGAAAGCAGGCCGAGATCGTCGCGGAACTCGAGAAAGCCAAGCAAATCCATGAGACCTGGGCAGCCGTGAACGACGCTGTGGGCTCGTCGAGCGGTGACCGGTTCAGCCAGATCGCACAGGAAGTGACGCTCGCGATCCTCGTCGAGCAGGCCAACCATCACCTTGCGGAGATCAAGCCGCGCTATCGCTTGGCCCTGGGCGAAGGGAACCTTTCGATCCACGTCGTGGACGAGGACATGGCCGGCGAGATCCGCTCGACGAGAAGCCTCTCGGGCGGCGAACGCTTCCTCGTTTCCCTTGCGCTCGCGCTGGCCCTGTCCTCGGTCGGCGGCGCCGGCACGATCTCCGGCACGCTATTCATCGACGAAGGGTTCGGGACGCTCGACACCGACAGCCTGGAACTTGCCATCGACGCGCTGGAGGCGCTTCAGGCGCAAGGCCGCACCGTAGGTGTGATCAGCCACGTGCAGGCCATGAAGGACCGTATCCCCATTCAGATTCAGATCCTCGCACAAGGCGACGGGTCGAGCGAGGTCGTCATCGCCGCGGCTTAATCCCGCGTGACACGGTCGGCATGGCGTATCCAATCCAATCCCCGTTTCGAAACGGGGATGGAACCGCAGCGCCGCCGACGGAGCGCTACGCCTCCGCATAGAGCGATCCCTGCGTGCTGTTGACCTTGGCGGGCACCTCCGTGCCGCGTTCACGACGAATGGCAGTTTCGGGAAGCCGCGCCGCTGCAACCAGCTTTGTCACGAGTGGCTGGTTTGGGCCGGTCGCGACGGTTGAACGTGCCAGGCATCCGCGGCTTTGCGAAACCCCTCCATGCGCATCGCGCCCCTTGGCCCCCTGCGCCGCGAACGGCCACTCAAGCCCCCTCGCCGACATCCCGAAGCATATCCAGGTGAGCTGCGCATTTCGGTGCTGATCCCACAAAAAACATGAATCTGTTTCGCCTCCGCGCCAGTCGGCCAATGTCAGTCGTGAACACCAGCGCACCAGCCATATCCAACTGAAGAAAGGAACCACTCCCACTCCTCTGCAAGTCTCCGCTCGCCTCCATGATGTGCAAAACCCGGCGGCTGAAGATGACATGACCCTCCGATCTCTTCCTGACCCTTCGGGACGAAACCCGAAGTTTCTCATCAATCAGGAGGCAACATGTTTCACGCAACGATCATCCCCAGCCCCGAAGCCGGCAACAGGCCCGTCGGAGAGATCGCGCTTCGGTCTTTCTGGGAAACCCACAACGAGGCGCTCGGCCATGCCGCGGCCCTGATCGCCGGGCAGCGCGGCACTCGGCTTGTCGGCGAGATCCGCGAGGCGCTGGCCCAACCCGGGCCCGCCACGCGCCGTCTGTGCCGGCATCTTGTCGAACTCCGGGACCTGCTGTTTCTCGAAAATTTGCAGGACGAGCCCTTTGAAGAAACCGCCTTGTTCGATCGGCTTAGCCCCAGCGACCCGATCGTCCCCGAGATCTGCCTTCTCGCAGATGGCCTCAACGCGGTGCTGCAAGAGGCCGACCTGAGGGGTGCGGCAGACCTCCATCTGGCGTGAGGCCTGGTCCGCGCCGTTCAGATGCAACGGCGCGGGTATACGCCTGGTCTCAAGATTTTTTTCAGGCAATCAGATTTTCTTCTTCGTCTGCACGGGATCGAGCCCATGTAGAAATCACCAGCACAAGCCAGCACGACACAGACCAGAGAAACAGACAGAGGAGCTTGCCAGACCCAGAATCACGCCCCCCGCACTCCCGGCACCGCCCCCCATTTGACACCAGCGAGAAACGTGCGGCCACCGCCGCAGGCTGGATGTCGGGAGATCCCAAAATGCTCATCACCACGACACCCGTCACCGAAGAGGCCGATGCGGGTTGCGAGGCGGCCTTCACCGCCCTCGACTTCTACCGCCGGCACGGCGCCGGGCTCTGCGATCTTCTCGGCCTGCTGGCCGACGAGATCGCCTTCGACTCGCTCTGCGACCTGCACGGCCAGTTCGACTCCGCGCTTCCCAACGTATCCCTTGTCTTGGGGGCGTTTCAGACCATCCACGCCGCCCTTGCGGCCCGGACCACCATGGACTTCCAGGAGCTGAGCATCCGAAAGGGGTATTGCGTCGATGCCGCCGTAAGGTGGTATGGCGCGCGCATCAGCGAGCTTCTTGCCGCGTTCAGATAAAGCCTTCGATATCCTTGCATGAGCCGCGGTCAGCCCGACCGCGGCTTTTTTGTGCTCTACACCGACCCTCATGCATCGGGCAAACGGACGGGCCCCTACACAGGTATCGGACATCGTCCTCCCGTGTTCCCGTTCCACCTGGTGCCAGAATTGCGCCAGCCCCGGCGGATCGGCGAGCATGGCGCGTGCCACTGATGCCGGATCATGGATTCGACGCCATTCGATCCCGTCTGCAAGGCTGCTTGCCGCAATCAGTCGTTCCGCCGAGAAATCCGACAAAAATCCTGATGCCGTTTTGCGCGCAACGCCAACAGACCTACTTCTCTGGTAGAGATTCAAACCGCCCGGACATCGGCTCGGAAAAAACCGCCGAAATCCGGGCTAATTCGATCAATGGGCTTCATTTGATTGCGAAATGGCCATTTCAACCCCGCCGATGGCCATTAATTGGTAGTCAGAACAATAACATAATAGAACACCCACGGATCAACCGCATTTCGAATACCCGCAGCTGGCGCAGGTCATGCAGCCTTCGATCATCCGCATCTCGTACTGGCCGCAAGACGGACAGGCCTTGCCGCGCGGGGTGTCGAGGTTGACGACCTCTGCCTGAGGGTCGGTTTTCAGGCCCATGCCCTCGCCCTCGATGAAGCCGATGGCGATCATGTGGCGCTCGATCACGCCACCGATGGCGGCCAGGATCGAGGGGATGTACTTGCCCTGCACCCAGGCACCGCCGCGCGGGTCGAACACGGCCTTGAGCTCCTCGACCACGAAACTCACGTCGCCGCCGCGCCGGAACACCGCCGAGATCATCCGGGTCAGCGCCAGCGTCCAGGCGTAATGCTCCATGTTCTTGGAGTTGATGAACACCTCGAACGGGCGGCGGTGGCCGTTGAAGACGATATCGTTGATGGTCAGGTAGATGGCGTGTTCGCTGTCGGGCCATTTCAGCTTGTAGGTATTGCCCTCCAGCGCCTGCGGCCGGTCCAGCGGCTCGGACATATAGACCACCTCGGCGCCCGGCTCGGTCTCGCCCGCGCCTTGGGCGGCGGCTTCTCCGGGGGCGGCGTCGGTCGTTTCGCTCACGCTCAACACGCTGCCCGTCACATCATTGGGCCGGTAGGTGGTGCAGCCTTTGCAGCCGGTCTCATAGGCCTGCATGTAGACATCCTTGAAGGCGTCAAAGGAAATGTCCTCGGGGCAGTTGATGGTCTTGGAGATCGAGCTGTCGATCCATTTCTGCGCCGCCGCCTGCATCCGCACGTGATCCTGCGGCGCCAGTGTCTGGGCGTTGACGAAATAATCCGGCAGTTCCCTGTCCCCGAACTTGTCGCGCCACATCTGCACCGCGTAATCGACCACCTCTTCCTCGGTGCGCGAGCCGTCCTTTTGCAGCACCTTGCGGGTGTAGGCATAGGCGAACACCGGCTCGATCCCGCTGGAGACATTGCCCGCGTACAGGCTGATGGTGCCGGTCGGCGCGATCGAGGTCAGCAGCGCGTTGCGGATGCCATGTTCGGCAATCGCCGCGCGCACGTCCTCGTCCATCTGCTGCAGCGCGCCGGAGGCAAGGTATTTCTCGGCGTCGAACAGCGGAAAGGCGCCCTTTTCCTTGGCCAGCTCGACCGAGGACAGATAGGAGGCCCGCGCGATGGCGTGCAGCCAATCCTCGGTCTGCCGTGCGGCCTCTTCGCTGCCATAGCGCAGCCCCAGCATCAACAGGGCGTCGGCCAGCCCGGTCACCCCCAGCCCGATGCGCCGCTTGGCCTGCGCCTCGGCGGCCTGTTCGGGCAGCGGGAATTTCGAGGCATCGACCACGTTGTCCATCATCCGCACCGCGGTGGCGACCAACTCTGACAGGGCCTCTTGATCCAGAGCGGCGCCGTCCCCGAACGGGTCGGTGACCAGCCGGGCGAGGTTGATCGAGCCCAGCAGGCAGGCGCCATAGGGCGGCAGGGGCTGTTCGCCACAGGGGTTGGTGGCGGCGATCTGCTCGCAATAGGCGAGGTTGTTCATCTTGTTGATGCGGTCGATAAAGATCACGCCCGGCTCGGCGTAATCATAGGTGGCGCGCATGATCTTGTTCCACAGGTCGCGCGCCTGCACCGTGTGATAGACCTTGTCGCCGAACTTCAACTCCCACGGGCCGTCGGCCTTGACCGCCTCCATGAAGGGATCGGTGACCAGGACCGACATGTTGAAATTGCGCAACCGCGCCGGATCCGACTTGGCCGAGATGAACTGTTCCACGTCCGGGTGATCGCATCGCATCGTCGCCATCATCGCCCCCCGGCGCGACCCGGCCGACATGATGGTGCGGCACATCGCATCCCAGACATCCATGAACGACAGCGGTCCCGAGGCATCGGCGGCCACCCCGGCAACGGCGGCACCACGGGGCCGGATGGTCGAGAAATCATAGCCGATTCCCCCCCCCTGCTGCATGGTCAGCGCGGCCTCTTTCAGCATGTCGAAGATGCCGCCCATGGTATCGGGAACCGTGCCCATGACGAAACAGTTGAACAGCGTCACCTCGCGCGCTGTGCCGGCGCCGGCGGTGATGCGCCCGGCGGGCAGGTACTTGAAATCCTCCAGCGCGTTGAAGAATCGCTCTTCCCACAGTTCCGGCTCCTTCTCGACCCGGGCCAGGTCGCGGGCGATGCGCCGCCAGCTGTCCTCGACAGTCTGGTCGATCGGCGTGCCGTCTGCGGACTTGAAGCGGTACTTCATATCCCAGATCTGCTCGGCAATGGGGGCGGCGAAACGGGTCATCTTGGCGATCCTTGGCAGAGGATTGGTGTTGCGGAATGGACATCCTAGATACACCACAACCTCGGCCGACCACAACAAGTCACAGCCACCGATCCCGACAAAATAGCACAAGAGTTTGCAGTCCCTGTCGCAAGCCCTACAATATGAGCTTCTGAGCAAGGGGGCGACTCGGGTGGGTGCGACCGTGAATCTGATCAAGCTGTGCGTCGGCGCCGAGGGGGTGCAGGACCTTGTCGACTGGCAACGCAACCCTCGCGCGCACGGACCCGACGGGCTACCGCGGCATGTCACCCGGATGTGGCCCAAGCGCGCCGATGAATTGCTCGATGGCGGCTCGCTCTACTGGGTGTTCAAGGGACAGGTTCTGGCCCGGCAACGCATTTTACGGTTGGACGAGGTCGACAACGGCGACGGCATCAAACGCTGCGGCATCGTGCTCGATCCCGAGGTGGTGATGACCCGCGCCGCGACCCGGCGTCCGTTCCAGGGCTGGCGCTATCTCAAGCCCGAGGATGCCCCCGCCGACCTGCCGGCCGGCCGCGCGCAGGAAGATGCCCTGCCCGAGGATCTGGATCGCGCCTTGGCCGAAATCGGGGTGCTCTGAGCCGCGCACCATCTCTGCACCGGCATGAAGACCCCGGCACCGAGGCCGGGGGGACAGGACAATGGCATCCTCTCGGTTATCATCCCGGACTTGATCCGGGATCGTTCGACCAGACTTAACCGTCGATTCGCTCCAGCAGCGCCTTCAGCGCCGCCTTCTCCGCTGCGTCGCACTGGGCCACCCGGCTGCGCCACAGCGTCGCCTGGCTGCGCAGCACCAGGCCGTCGCCGAGGATCTTCAGGTGATTGGCCCGCAGCGTCTCGCCGGTCGAGGTGATGTCGGCGATCGCCTCGGCGGTCTCGTTCTTGACGGTGCCCTCGGTGGCGCCCTGGCTGTCGACCAGCTGGTAATCGGCGACACCGGCATCGGTCAGGAAATCGCGCACCAGCCGGTGATACTTGGTCGCGATCCGCAACCGGAACCCGTGGCGCGCGCGGAACCCCGCCGCCGCCGCGTCCAGATCGTCCAAAGTGTCCACATCGACCCAACATGCGGGCACCGCGAGGATCAGGTCGGCCTGGCCAAAGCCCAGCGGCGCGACCTCTTCGACCTGCTGTTCCCAGCGTGGCAGCTTTTCGTGCACCAGGTCGGTGCCGGTAACGCCCAGGTGAATCCGCCCGGCAGCCAGTTCCCGCGGGATCTCTCCCGCCGACAGCAGCACCAGCGACACCCCTTCGATCCCCTCGACCGCGCCGGAATACTCCCGGTCGGACCCGGTCCGGCTCAACCGGATGCCGTGCTTCTCGAACCAGTCAAAGGTCTTTTCCATCAGCCGCCCCTTAGAGGGCACGCCCAGCTTCACAGTCATTGCGCCGCCTCCTCGAGCGTCAGCATCAGGCCGGGGCGCAACACGCCGCCCACCGCCGGGATCTCGGCGCCGTCGCCCAGCGCCCGGGTCAGCGCGTCATAACGCCCGCCGGTCGCCACCGGCGGCAGGTCGGCGCGCGTCGCGGCGTTGAACCCGAAGACGAACCCGTCGTAATACTCCATCGAGGTGCGGCCATAGCTGGCCTCGAACTCCAGCGTCTCGACCTCGACCCCGCGCGCGGCCAGTGCGGCGATCCGCGCCTCCAACTGGTCCAGCGCCGGGGTGATCTGCGGCAGGTCCACCGCCACGTCCCGCAACCGTTCCAACGCAAAGGGCAGCGTCTCGCGCACCGCCAGCAGGCTTTCCAGCGCGGTCATCTCGCGTTCCGAGATCTTCGGCGCGGCGGCATCGAACCGCAGCGCCTCGATCCGCGCCTCGATATCGGCACGGCTGCGCAGCCCGATCTGCGGCCCGGCCTCGGCCATCGGGTCGGCAGCCGCCAGCAGCGCGGTCCGGGTCGCGGGCATCCGCGCGCGCCCCGAATAGCGATCCAGCAACACGCGGAACCGGCGCGGGCGCCAGATATGCCGCATCAGTGCCGCCTTGCGCGCCTCGGTGGTCTCCAGCCCGGCCACCGCCGCCATAAGGATACCGATATCGCCGGTGGCCGCGCGCAACGGCAACCCCGACAGCGCCCCGGCGATCCGGGTGAACACCTCGGCATCCGCCGCCGCCGGATCGGTGCGGTCGAATACCTCGTATCCCACCTGGATATACTCATTGTCGCGGTCCGGGTCGTGCTCTTGGCGGCGGAACACCTCGCCGGAATAGGTATAGCGCGCCGGCTCGGCGCCATGGTGCATGTGCATCTGCACCACCGGCACGGTAAAGTCGGGGCGCAGCATCAGCTCGCCCCGCAGCGCGTCCGAGGTCATGTAGGCCCGGCCGCGGATATCCTCGCCGTAAAGATCCAGCAGCGTCTCGGCCGGTTGCAGCACCGGGGTCTCGACCGGGCGTGCCCCCGCCTGCTCGAAATAGCTGCGCAGCCCGGCGGCGCGGGCCAGGATGCGGGCGCGGCGGGGCATCAGCCCTGCCCGCCGTCTTGACTGCCCCGGATCTCGCGCACCTTGGCGACCAGATCGCCGCGCGGCACCTCGAACTGGCTCGGGCGTTCCTTCCATTCCTCCAGCGTCGCGTTCTCGGCAATCTTGGCGCCCAGGATCAAATCCTTGATCTGGACCACGCCGCGCTCCTTCTCGTCGCCGCCCTCGATCACCGCGACCGGGGAGTGGCGGCGGTCGGCGTATTTCAGCTGGTTGCCGAAGTTCTTGGGGTTACCCAGATAGACCTCGGCGCGGATACCGGCGTTGCGCAGCTCGGCCACCATCGCCTGGTAATCCGCCATCCGGTCGCGGTCCATCACGGTGACCACCACCGGGCCCTGTTCGTGGGCGGTGATCCGACCCTTTTCCCGCAGCGCTGCCAGCAGCCGGTCCACCCCGATGGAGACACCCGTCGCCGGAACCGCCTGCCCGGTGAAACGCTTGACCAAGTCGTCATAGCGCCCGCCACCGGCGACCGATCCGAACTGCCGCTTGCGGCCCTTCTCGTCGAAGATCTCGAAGGTCAACTCGGCCTCGTAGACCGGCCCGGTATAGTACCCCAGCCCGCGCACGACCGAGGGGTCGATCACGATCCGGTCGGGGCCATAGCCCTGCGCAGCGAGCAGATCTGCGATCTGCTCCAACTCGCCCACGCCCTCGGCGCCCATCGCGCTCTCGCCCACGGCGGCGCGCAGGTTGGCCAGCGTCTCGGCCGCATCGGCGCCCTTGGAGGTAAGAAAGGCGACCACCGGCTCGGCCTGCGCCTCGGTCAGCCCGACCCCGTCGATATAGGCACCAGAGGCATCCAGCCGCCCCTTGCCCAGCAATTCGCGCACACCAGCCTCGCCGACCTTGTCGAATTTGTCGATGGTGCGCAGCACGTCGGCCGCCTGCCCCTCGTTGGCCACGCCCATCGCCTCCAGCACGCCGTTCAGAACCTTGCGGTTGTTGATCCGGATCAGGTAATCGCCGCGCGGCATCCCGACCGCCTCCAGCGTGTCGGCGAGCATGGCGCAGATCTCGGCATCGGCGGCCATCGCGCCGCTGCCGACGGTATCGGCGTCGCATTGATAGAACTGGCGATAGCGCCCCGGCCCCGGCTTCTCGTTGCGCCAGACCGGCCCCATCGCATAGCGGCGATAGGGCGTCGGCAGATCGTTGCGGTGCTGGGCATAGACCCGCGCCAGCGGGGCGGTCAGGTCATAGCGCAGCGCCAGCCAGTCGCCCTTGTCCTCTTCGCCGCCCTCCTGCCAGGCGAAGACACCCTCGTTGGGGCGGTCGACATCGGGCAGGAACTTGCCCAGCGCCTCGACCGTCTCCACCGCGCTGCTTTCCAGCGCGTCAAAGCCGTAGCGATGGTAAACCCCGGCGATCTGGCGCAGCATCTCGCTGCGCTGGGTCACCTCGGCGCCGAAATAGTCGCGGAAGCCCTTTGGCGTCTCGGCCTTGGGGCGGGGCTGTTTCTTGGGCTTGGCCATCGCGGGGCTCCTGCTCGCTCACGTGTCGCGGCGCGGTCTATCCCATGCCCCCCCGGGGGGCAAGGCGCGCGCCGCCCACGGCTTCTTCTCTTCGAAAAATACTCCCGCCGGAGGCTGCGGATTTTCACCGAAAATCCGCAATGCGGCGCGCCAACTGGGCGGCAGGCTCAAAGCGACGAGAAATCCCCGCCGCGCCCCTTGCCGCCGGCAAACCGCGCCGCGCCGGCCCGCCCCTCTTCGACGAACAGCGCCGCCGAGGCCCATTCGCGGCGCAGCGCGGCGGCCAGATCGGCGGGCGGCATCCGGGCCGAGAGGTGGTCGGCGCGCAGGCATCCCTGCGGGAACCGGGTCAGATCGCGGGCCAACGCCTGTGCCGCGGCCAGCGCCCCGTCCTGCGGCACCACCCGGTCGGCAAAGCCCATCGCCTGCGCCTCCTGCGCGCCCATCGGTCGCCCGGTCAGGATCAGGTCGTTGGCCCGCCCCTGCCCCAGCAGGCGCGGCAGGCGAACGGTACCGCCGTCGATCAGCGGCACGCCCCAGCGGCGGCAGAACACGCCGGTGTTCGCCCCCTCGGCCATCACCCGCAAGTCGCACCACGCCGCCAGTTCCATGCCACCCGCCACCGCGTGCCCCTCGATCGCCGCGATCACCGGCTTGCCCAGCATCAACCGCGACGGCCCCATCGGCCCCGGGCGCGGATCGCCCATCGGATCGGACCACTCGCCCGGGATGTCGAGACGCGCGATCCAATCATCGGCGGCACCGGACCCCGCCGCCTTGAGGTCGAACCCGGCACAGAACGCCCCGCCCGTGCCGGTCAGCACCGCGACCGCAAGATCGGGGTCGGCATCAAAGTCCAGGAACGCCGCGTAAAGCGCCTGCGCGGTCTCCGGGTTCACCGCGTTGCGCGCGGCGGGTCGGTCGATGGCGATGGTGCGCACCGCCCCCTCGGTTTCGATCCGGATGGTCATGGTCTCACTCCTCCCTCTTGCCCGTCAGCCTGACGCGCCGCCGGCTCGGCTGACAAGGTCGCGCGCCGCGTGACGTTGCGCCGCGCGCCGCGTGGGCCTATCTGGTCGGGAAAGGAGAACGCGATGCAGCAGATCGAAGAACGGCTGGCCCACCTGACCCGCACCGTCGAGGACCTGAGCGATGTCGTCGCCCGCCAGCAGGATGAGATTGACCGGCTGACCCGCCGGGTCGAGATGTTGATGCAGCGCGAAGCCAGCCGCGAGGCCGAGGGCACCGGCGGCGTGGTGCTGGGCGACGAACGCCCCCCGCATTACTGAGCGAGGGCTGCCTTCCTTGGCAAGCGCCCTCCCCTGTCATCCCCGCGAAAGCGGGGAGCTGATCACTTGGACACAGCGACGAAAAAGATCCCCGTTTTCGCTGGGATGACAGGCATTCTTTCGCAGGGATGACAGGCCGTCAAACCTGCGCGGCCTACATCTCTTCCACGTCGAGCACGCCATCCAGGCTCTTCAACGCGCCCTTGATCTGCGGGTTGATCGCGAACTCGGCGCCCAGGTCCATCTCCACCTCGCCCGGCAGCGCGGGATCCAGCAGGCACAGTTGCACCGGTCCCTTGGCCGCCCCGCGCGCCGCCTTGGCGGCCTCCTCCAGGATCGTCGCCACGGTGGTCACGGCGCTCGAGTTCTCCACGAAGATCTTGAGCCCCGCCGTCCCCGCCTGCGCCACCGCCGCATCGACCGGCGCGACGCCCCGGCCCAACAGCTTGAGCTGGTCGCTCTCCATCGTCGCCTCGACCGTCATCACCACCTTTGATCCGGTCTCCAGCGAGTCGCGCGATTTCTCCAGCGCCTCGGAGAACAGCGTCACCTCATAGGCGCCGGTGGGATCGCTCAATTGCACGAAGGCAAAGCGGTTGCCGCGCGCCGACTTGCGCTCCTGCCGGGAGGACACCACGCCGGCAAGCTTGGCCACCAGCGGCCCGTTGCCGGCCTTGGCCGTCACCTCGTCCAGCGTCAGCACACCCCGGCGCTTGAGCGGCACCATGTAATCGTCCAGCGGGTGCCCCGACAGGTAGAACCCCACCGCCTTGAACTCCTCGGCCAGCCGCTCGGCGGGCAGCCAGTCGGGCACCGGGCTCAGGCGCGGCTCGGGCAGGTCCTCGCCCGCCTCGCCGAACAGGGAGACCTGCGCGCTGGCCTTCTGCTCGTGGATCGCCGCCGAATAGGCGACCAGCGCATCAAGGCTGTCGAACACCCGGCGCCGGTTGCGGTCAAGCTGGTCGAATGCACCGGCCCGCGCCAGCATCTCCATTGGGCGCTTGCCGATCTTCTTCAGGTCCACCCGTCGGGCGAAGTCGTAAAGCGTGGCAAAGGGCCGGTCCTGACCGTCGGCGCGGCGGCCCTCGACCACCAGCCGCATCGCCTCGACGCCAACGTTCTTGAGCGCACCGAGCCCATAGACCAGCTCGCCATTCACCACGTTGAAGGTGGCCTCCGAGCGGTTCACGCAGGGCGGCACCCAGGGCAGCTTGAGTCCCTTGCGCACCTCTTCGAAATAGACCGCCAGCTTGTCGGTGAGGTGGATATCGCAGTTCATCACCCCGGCCATGAACTCGACCGGGTGGTTCGCCTTCAACCAGGCGGTCTGGTACGAGACCACCGCATAGGCCGCCGCGTGCGACTTGTTGAACCCATAGTTGGCGAATTTCTCCAACAGGTCGAAGACCTCGGTCGCCTTCTTGTTGTCGACGCCGTTCTTCTTGGCACCTTCGACGAACTTGGGGCGTTCCGCATCCATCGCCTCCTTGATCTTCTTGCCCATCGCCCGGCGCAGCAGGTCGGCGCCGCCCAGCGAATAGCCCGCCATCACCTGGGCGATCTGCATCACCTGTTCCTGGTAGACGATGATGCCCTGCGTCTCTTCCAGGATATGGTCGATCGTGGGATGCACGGATTCGATCTCGCGCTGGCCGTTCTTGACCTCGCAATAGGTCGGGATGTTCTCCATCGGGCCGGGCCGGTAGAGCGCGACCAGCGCCACGATATCCTCGATGCAGTTGGGCTTCATGCGCTTGAGCGCATCCATCATCCCCGAACTTTCCACCTGGAACACCGCCACCGTCTTGGCGCGGGCGTAGAGGCTGTAGGTCTTCTCGTCGTCCAGCGGGATGGCGTTGATCTGGTTCTCGGCCCCCTTGGCGGGCTCGTAAAGCTGGGTGCCGTCAGCCGCCACATGCAGCGGCCGGCCCGATTTCAGGATCTGGTCCAGCGCGTTCTGGATCACCGTGAGGGTCTTCAGCCCGAGAAAGTCGAACTTCACCAAGCCGGCCTGTTCCACCCATTTCATGTTGAACTGGGTCGCCGGCATGTCCGAGCGCGGGTCCTGGTACAGCGGCACCAGCTCGTCCAGCGGCCGGTCACCGATCACCACCCCGGCGGCGTGGGTCGAGGCGTTGCGCAACAGCCCCTCGACCTGCTGCCCATAATCCAGCAGGCGGGCGACCACCTCTTCCTCGTCCGCCGCCTCGCGCAGGCGCGGCTCGTCCTGCAGCGCCTTCTCGATGCTGACCGGCTTGACCCCCTCGACCGGGATCATCTTCGACAGCCGGTCGACCTGGCCGTAGGGCATCTGCAGCACCCGGCCGATATCGCGCACCGCCGCCTTGGACAGAAGCGCGCCGAAGGTGATGATCTGGCCGACCTTGTCGCGGCCGTATTTCTGCTGAACGTAGTGGATCGTCTCTTCGCGCCGGTCCATGCAGAAGTCGATGTCGAAGTCGGGCATCGAGACCCGCTCGGGGTTCAGGAACCGTTCGAACAGCAGGCTGTAGCGCAGAGGGTCGAGGTCGGTGATGGTCAGCGCATAGGCGACAAGGCTGCCCGCGCCCGACCCCCGCCCCGGCCCGACGGGAATGTTGTTGTCCTTGGACCACTTGATGAAATCGGCCACGATCAGGAAGTAGCCGGGAAACCCCATCCCTTCGATGATCTCCATCTCGAAGGCGAGGCGCTTTTCATATTCCTCGACCGGGGCCGCGTGCGGGATCACCGCCAGCCGGGCCGCCAGCCCCTCCTTGGCCTGGCGGCGCAGCTCCTCGACCTCGTCATCGGCGAACTTGGGCAGGATCGGCGCCCGCTTGTAGGTCATGAAGGCACAGCGCCGGGCGATCTCGACGGTGTTCTCCACCGCCTCGGGCAGGTCAGCGAAGAGCGTGATCATCTCTTGCGGCGACTTGAAGTAATGCTGCGGCGTCAGGCGGCGACGCGGGTCGGCCTGGTCAACATAGGCGCCCTCACTGATGCAGAGCAGCGCGTCATGCGCCTCGTACATTTCGGGGTTCGGAAAGTACACATCGTTGGTCGCCACCAGCGGGATGTTCATCTCATAGGCCATCTCGACGAAGCCGCGCTCGGTCAGCCGCTCGGCCTTGGGCGCACCATCCTCGCCGGGGTGGCGTTGCAGCTCGACATACAGCCGGTCGCCGTAAAGGCGGTGCAGACGGGTCATCAGCGCCAGGGCCTCGTCGCCACGCCCCTGTTGCAGCAATTGCCCTACCGGCCCCTCCGGCCCGCCGGACAGACAGATCAACCCCTCGCCGTGGCGCTCCAATTCCTCCACCAGCACATGCGGGTCCTGACCGTCGCCGCGCAGGTAGAGGCAGGAGTTCAGCTTCATCAGGTTCTCGTAGCCGCGCTCGCTCTGCGCCAGCAGCACCAGCGCCCCCGTCGCCAGCGCCTGCACCCGAGCACTGGGCTGCGCCACGTCGCCGTCATAGGCCAGATCGACCTGGCACCCGACGATGGGCTGGATGCCCGCGCCCGAGAGCGTAACGGAAAACTCCAGCGCCGCGAACATGTTGTTGGTGTCGGTCAGGGCGACGGCCGGCATCTCGTGGGTCTGGCACAGACCCGAAAGCTTTTTCAGCCGCACGGCCCCCTCCAGAAGAGAGTACTCGGTATGGGTGCGGAGATGGATGAATCGGGGGGTGCTGCTCATGCCGGCAGGCTATCTTGCCGGCGCGGGCAGGGAAAGACGCCGGCGACAACGATCTGGCCGGAACCGGTATTCGCTGAGAAAATGGGCGCGATTAATCGGAAAATATTGAAAGAGCTTCAGGCGCCCAATGCGCCGAAATTCACATCAACTTATTGAAATCATTGCAATATTAGATAGCGAACACCGATCGCAACAAAATGCCGCAGCCAAACCGCGCCCCCGGCGCGCCATGGTTTCCCTTGCGTCGAAGCCGGGCCTCTCCCTAACCTTGGTCAACAAGGACAAGGCCCGCCTGTTTTTTACGTCGCATCGAAGACAGGCACATCAGGGCTCAACGGGGTAAGGCGACCGGTTTCAAGATGGAAATCAGGTTTCTTCTGAACGGAGAGGCTGTTGCGCTGTCGGATGTCACGCCGACGCGGACGCTTCTGGATTGGCTGCGCGAGAAGCGCGGGCTGACAGGTACCAAGGAGGGCTGCAACGAGGGCGACTGCGGCGCCTGCACGGTGATGGTGACCGACGGATCAGGGGCGCGGGCACTGAACGCCTGCATCCTGCTGCTGCCGCAACTGCACGGGCGCGCGGTGCGCACCATCGAGGGGATCTCCGGCCCCAAGGGGCAACTGCACCCGGTGCAGCGGGCGATGATCGACCACCACGGCAGCCAGTGCGGCTTCTGCACGCCGGGCTTCGTGGTGTCGATGGCGGTGGCGCATCTGAACGGCAACACCGACCACGCGACCGCGCTGGCCGGCAACCTGTGCCGCTGCACCGGCTACGCGCCGATCCTGCGCGCCGCCGAAGCTGCCGCAGAGCAGCCGGTGCCGGAATGGATGGTAAGCGACGCCGCCTGGCTGACGGAAAACGGGATCCCCCGCCTGTCCGTCGCGCCACAAAGCGCCGACGAGCTGGCCACGCTCTACGCCGAACACCCCGAGGCCACGCTGGTGGCCGGGGCCACCGACGTCGGGCTCTGGGTGACCAAGTCGCTACGTGACCTCGACCCGGTGATCTTTCTCAACCGCTGCGCCGACCTCAAGGGCGTGGAGATCGGCGAACACGAGGTGCGCGTCGGCGCGATGACCGACATGAACAGCTTTGGCGCGGCGATCGCGCCGCTGCACCCCTCCTATGCCGAGATGATCCGCCGCTATGGCTCGGCCCAGGTGCGCGGGGCGGCGACGGTGGGCGGCAATATCGCCAATGGCTCGCCGATCGGGGACAACCCGCCGGCGCTGATCGCGCTGGACGCGGTGGTGCACCTGCGGCGCGCCGATACGCGACGGGCGATGCTGCTGGAAAAATTCTTTCTCGATTATGGCATGCAGGATCGCGAGCCCGGCGAATTCGTCGAGGCGGTCAGCTTTCCGCGCCAGGACGACCGGCTGAAATGCTACAAGCTTTCCAAGCGGTTCGACCAGGACATCTCGGCGGTCTGCGGCTGTTTCAACATCCGGGTCGAGGACGGGATCGTCACCGCGGCCCGCATCGCCTTTGGCGGCATGGCGGGGGTGCCCAAGCGCGCCGCGCAGGTGGAAAGCGCGCTTGTCGGTCAGCCGTGGGAAATCGACACGATCCGCATGGCGCAGCAAGGGTTCGACGCGGACTTTGCCCCGATGAGCGACATGCGCGCCAGCGCGACCTACCGGCTGGAAACCGCGCGGGCGATGCTGGAGCGGTATTTCGCGCAAGACATGGATGACACCACCTCGGTGCAGGAGGTCCCGGCATGAGCGTGACCAAACCCCTGCCCCATGACGCCGCGCGGCTGCATGTGACCGGCACCGCGCGCTATATCGACGACGTGCCGATGCCGCGCGACACGCTGCACCTGGCCTTTGGCCTTAGCCCGGTCGCGCGCGGGCAGATCACGGTGATGGACCTGGCCGCGGTGCGCGCCGCCCCCGGCGTGGTGGCGGTGATGACAGCGGCGGATCTGCCCTTTGCCAACGATGTCTCTCCCTCGATCCATGACGAACCACTGTTGGCGGTGGATCAGGTGAACTATGTCGGTCAGCCGCTGTTCCTGGTGGTGGCCGAAACCCACTTGGCCGCGCGCAAGGCGGCCCGGCTCGGTAACGTGAAGATCATCGAGGAAGAGCCGATCCTGACCATCGACCAGGCGCTCGCGGCCGACAGCCGGTTCGAGGGCGGGCCGGTGATCTGGGAAAAGGGCGATGCGGCCACGGCGATCGACGGCGCGGCGCATGTGGTCGAGGGCCATTTCGAGATGGGCGGGCAGGAGCATTTCTATCTTGAGGGACAGGCGGCGCTGGCGCTGCCGCAGGAGGGCGGCGACATGATCGTCCAGTCCTCGACCCAGCACCCGACCGAGATCCAACACAAGGTGGCCGAGGCGCTCGGCGTGCCGATGCACGCAGTCCGGGTCGAGATTCGCCGCATGGGCGGCGGCTTCGGCGGCAAGGAAAGCCAGGGCAACGCGCTGGCGGTGTCCTGCGCGGTGGCGGCACGGGCGACCGGGCTGCCCTGCAAGATGCGCTATGACCGCGACGACGACATGACGATCACCGGCAAACGGCACGATTTCCGCATCGCCTATCGCGCCGGCTTCGACGCCGACGGGCGGATCAGGGGCGTCGAGTTCGTGCAATACGCCCGCTGCGGCTGGGCGATGGACCTGTCACTCCCGGTGGCCGACCGCGCCATGCTGCACGCCGACAATGCCTATCTGCTGCCTCATGCACGGATCGAGAGCCACCGGCTGAAGACCAACACCCAGAGCGCCACCGCCTACCGCGGTTTCGGCGGGCCGCAGGGCATGCTGGGGATGGAACGGCTGATGGATCATGCCGCGCATCAACTCGGGATCGAGCCGGTCGAGTTGCGGCGGCGCAATTACTACGCCGAGGCCGGGGGGGGCGCTGCCCCCGCTCCTTCGGAGCCCCCCCGGGATATTTCTGGTGAAAGGAAGGGCGGGCACCCCCTGACCACGCCCTATGGGCAGGAGGTCGAGGATTTCGAACTGCACGGGATCACCGAGGTGCTGCTGGAGCGTTCGGATTACACCGCGCGCAAGCAGGCCGTCGCGGCGTGGAACGCGGAGCACGTCGCGATCAAGAAGGGGATCGCCTTCTCGCCGGTGAAGTTCGGCATCTCCTTCACGCTGACTCATCTGAACCAGGCCGGTGCCCTGGTGCATGTCTACCAGGACGGCTCGGTGCATCTGAACCACGGCGGCACCGAGATGGGACAGGGGCTGTTCCAGAAGGTGGCGCAGGTGGCGGCCAGCCGGTTCGGGATTGATCTGGCTGCGGTCAAGATCACCGCGACCGATACCGCCAAGGTGCCCAACACCTCGGCGACGGCGGCCTCCTCCGGGTCGGACCTGAACGGAATGGCGGTGAAGGCGGCCTGCGACACCATCCGGGCGCGGATGGCCGAGCATCTGGCGGCCGAACACCAGGCCCGGCCGGAGGATGTCCATTTCGAGGGCGGAAACGTACAGGTCGGCGCCGCGGTGATGACGTTTTCCGACGCAGCGCAGCGCTGTTACGAGGGGCGGGTCAGCCTGTCGTCCACCGGGTTCTACAAGACGCCCAAGGTTGCATGGGACCGTATCCGGGGCACCGGGCGGCCGTTCTATTACTTTGCCTATGGCGCGGCGGTGAGCGAGGTGGCGGTGGATATCCGCACTGGCGAGTACCGCCTGTTGCGGGTCGACATCCTGCATGACACCGGCGCCAGTCTGAACCCGGCGCTGGACATCGGCCAGGTCGAGGGCGGCTATGTGCAGGGCGCCGGTTGGCTGACCACCGAGGAACTGGTCTGGGACGACAAGGGGCGGCTGCGAACCCATGCGCCCAGCACCTACAAGATCCCGGCGTTCTCCGATCAGCCGGACGTGTTCAACGTCGCGCTCTGGGATGGCAAGAACCGCGAGGACACCATCTATCGCTCCAAGGCGGTGGGCGAGCCGCCGTTCATGCTGGGCATTTCGGCCTTCCTGGCGCTCAGCGATGCGGTCGCGGCCTGCGGTGACGCCTATCCCGATCTGGATGCGCCGGCGACGCCGGAGCGGGTCTGGGCGGCGATCCGGAGGATGCGCGATGAGCTTTGATCGCGACGCGCTGAAGGCCGCCGTGGCGGAACATGGCCGCGTCACCCGGGTGGTGATCGCGGATCTGCGCGGCTCCTCTCCGCGCGAGGTCGGGGCGGCGATGCTGGTCTGGAACACAGGGCAGTCGGGCACCATCGGCGGCGGCGCGCTGGAATTCGAGGCGGCCAAGGCAGCGCGGGATCAACGCGAGGCCAACCGGCTGACGCGCCACGCGCTGGGACCGGAGCTGGGCCAATGCTGCGGTGGCGCGGTGAGCCTGCTGAGCGAGGTTTATGATGCACAGGCCCTTGCCGCGCTTGAGGGCGCGGTGATCGCCCGGCCGGTATCCGGGGCGGCAGAGATGCCGCTGGCAGTGCGGCGGTTGCAGGATGCGGCGCGGGCGCAGGGGGTGCGACCCGCTCCTGCACTGATCGACGGCTGGATGGTGGAACCGGTGACGCGGCCCGCTCGCGATCTGTGGATCTGGGGCGCGGGGCACGTGGGGCGGGCGCTGGTCGATGTTCTGTCCCCGCTGCCCGATCTGGCGATCACCTGGGTCGATACCGGGCCGGAGCGGTTCCCTGAAAACGTGCCGACGACGGTGACGGTGCTGCCGGCGGTCAACCCGGCCGACCTGGTGCGCCATGCGCCGGCGCAGGCCGCGCATCTGATCGTGACCTATTCGCATGCGCTCGACCTGGAATTGTGCCACCGGCTGCTTTCCCTCGGGTTCGACTTTGCGGGGCTGATCGGATCGGCTACGAAATGGGCGCGGTTCCGGTCGCGGCTGCGCGCGCTGGGCCATGCACCGGAAACCATCGCGCGGATCACCTGCCCGATCGGCGACCCGGCGCTGGGCAAACATCCGCAGCAGATCGCCATCGGCGTCGCGGCGCAATTGATGCGCCCGGGCGCAACAAGGACAAGACCCATGGCAGAAACCGAGGAGCGACGCGCGTGAGCCAAACCTTGCTGAACCTGAACGGGCTGACCAAAGCCTATCCCGGCGTGATCGCCAATGACGACATCTCGTTCCGGATCGGCGAGGGCGAGGTGCATGCGCTGCTGGGCGAGAACGGCGCCGGCAAATCGACGCTGGTCAAGATGATCTACGGGCTGGTCAAGCCCGACAGCGGCACGATGGAGCTACGCGGGGGGCCTTACGCGCCGGGCGAGCCGCGCGCGGCGCGGGCCGACGGCATCGCCATGGTGTTCCAGCATTTCTCGCTGTTCGATGCGCTGAACGTGGCCGAGAACATCGCGCTGGGGATGGAGAACCCGCCGCCGATGCGGGACCTCGCCGCGCGTATCCGCGAGGTGTCCGAGACCTATGGTCTGCCGCTGGACCCGTTCCGCACGGTCGGGGATCTTTCGGCCGGGGAACGCCAGCGGGTCGAGATCATCCGCTGCCTGCTGCAGGACCCCAAGCTGCTGATCATGGACGAGCCGACCAGCGTGCTGACTCCGCAGGAGGTCGACATCCTGTTCGAGACCCTGCGCAAGCTGCGCGACGAGGGCACGGCGATCCTGTACATCTCGCACAAGCTGGAAGAGATCCGCACCCTGTGTGACACCGCGACGATCCTGCGGCTGGGCAAGGTGGTGGGCAGTTGCACCCCGCGCGAGACCACGGCGCGCGACATGGCCGAGATGATGGTGGGCAGCACGCTGCAGACACCCGAGCGCGCCGGGCGTCCGCTGGGCGAGGTGGCGCTGGACATCTCGGGGCTGTCGGCACCCGCGCCCTCGGCCTTCGGCACCGCGCTGAAGAACGTCCACCTGTCGGTACAACAGGGCGAGATCGTCGGCATCGGCGGCGTTGCCGGCAACGGGCAGGAGGAACTGCTGGCCGTGTTGTCGGGCGAGGTCCTGACCGAGGCGGGCGCGGTCAAGCTGTTGGGCCAGCCGATCGGGCGGCTGGGGCCGACCGCGCGGCGTACGCTGGGCCTGTTGACCGCGCCGGAAGAGCGGCTGGGCCATGCCGCCGCGCCGGACATGAGCCTGACGGAAAACGCCCTGTTGACCGGGTCGGTACGGGAAAAACTGGCGCGCAACGGCTTTCTCAGGTGGGGCGCGACGCGGACCTTTGCCGAGCAGATCATCGCCGATTTCGACGTGCGCACGCCGGGGCCGGAGACCGCCGCGCGGGCGCTGTCGGGCGGCAACCTGCAGAAATTCGTGATCGGACGCGAGGTGTTGCAGAACCCGCAGGTGCTGGTGGTGAACCAGCCCACCTGGGGCGTCGACGCCGCCGCCGCGGCCTCGATCCGGCAGGCACTGCTGGACTTGGCCGCTGGCGGTGCGGCGGTGATCTGCATCAGCCAGGACCTCGACGAGCTGATGGAGATCGCCGACCGGTTCGCGGCCCTGAACGAGGGTCGGCTGAGCACGCCGCGCCCGACCGCCGGGCTGAGCGTCGAGGAGATCGGCCTGATGATGGGCGGGGCGCATGGCATGGAGGTTGCGCATGTGTGATCGCCCGGCACCGGTCCCGCCCTTCGCAAGACCATTCCAACACGACAGAACAACAGGGGGCCGCGCATGATCCGGCTGGAAAAAAGGCCGCAGCCGTCGCAGGCTTGGTCGATGGCGACGCCGCTGGCGGCGGTGCTGGCGACGATGCTGTTCGGCGGGCTGCTGTTCGGGCTGCTGGGCACCAACCCGTTTCTGGCCATCGAGACGATCTTCTGGGAGCCGCTGTTCGGCGAGTTCGCCTTTTACTATCGCCCGCAATTGCTGGTGAAGGGGGCGCCGCTGGTGCTGATCGCGATCGGGCTGAGCCTGGGCTTTCGCGCCGGAATCTGGAACATCGGGGCCGAGGGGCAATACATCATCGGATCCCTGACCGGCGCCGGCGTGGGCCTGGCGTTCTATCCAATCGAGGCCTGGTACATCTTTCCGCTGATGGTGATCGCCGGCGCCCTGGGGGGCTGGGCCTGGGCGACGATCCCGGCGATCCTCAAGGTGCGGTTCGGCACCAACGAGATCCTGGTCTCGCTGATGCTGGTCTATGTGGCCGAGCAATTCCTCGCCTCGATGTCGCTGGGGCTGCTCAAGAACCCCGAGGGGTTCGGCTTTCCGGGCAGTCGCAACCTGAACGAATACGCCTCGGGGAACAGCTGGATCAGCCAGGACATCGGCATGCATTGGGGCGTGGTGGCAGCGCTGATCGCGGTGATCTTCGCCTATGTGCTGCTGAACCGGCACATGCTGGGGTTCCAGATCCGGCTGACCGGCGCGGCCCCCCGCGCGGCGCGGTTTTCCGGCGTGCGCCCGGCGCGGCTGATCCTGATGTGCCTTGGCATCTCGGGGGCGCTGGCCGGCATGGCGGGGCTGTTCGAAGTCGCCGGTCCGGCCGGACAGGTCAGCATCGATTTCAACGTCGGTTACGGCTTCACCGCGATCATCGTGGCCTTTCTCGGGCGGCTGCACCCGGTGGGCATTCTGCTGGCTGGCGGACTGATGGCGCTGACCTATATCGGCGGCGAGATCGCGCAAGGGCAGCTGGGCCTGCCCGCCGCCGCGATCCAGGTGTTCCAGGGGATGCTGCTGTTCTTCCTGCTGGCGCTGGATCTTCTGACCAATTTCCGCGTCGCCTGGCGCAAGCCGGAGGTGGCGTGACATGGACCTGAGTGCAATCAATCCCGTTCTGCTGATCGCCTCGCTGATGGTGGCGGCGACGCCGCTTTTGCTGGCGGCGATCGGTGAACTGGTGGTGGAAAAATCCGGCGTGCTGAACCTCGGTGTCGAGGGGATGATGATCGTCGGTGCGATCAGCGGGTTCGCCATCGCGGTCGAGACCGGGTCGCCCTGGCTGGGGTTCCTGGCGGCGGCGGTGGGCGGTGCGCTGTTGTCGCTGCTGTTCGTCATCCTGACGCAGGTGGCGCTGGCCAACCAGGTGGCGAGCGGTCTGTCGCTGACCCTGTTCGGGCTGGGGCTGAGTTCGCTGATGGGGCAACGCTATGTCGGAGTCAAACCGCCACAGATGGCCGAGCTGCATATCCCCGGCCTCAGCGACATGCCGGTTCTGGGGCCGATCCTGTTCTCGCACGACCTGGTTCTGTACCTCGGCGTGGCGATCATCGCGGCGGTCTGGGCGGTGCTGAAATTCACCCGCGTCGGCCTGATCCTGCGGGCGGTGGGCGAAAACCACGATGCCGCCCATGCCCTGGGTTACAAGGTGGTGCGCATCCGCATCGCCGCGATCCTGTTTGGCGGCGCCTGTGCCGGACTTGGCGGCGCCTATATCAGCCTGATCCGGGTGCCGCAGTGGACCGAGGGCATGACCGCCGGTGTCGGCTGGATCGCGCTGGCGCTGGTGGTCTTCGCCAGCTGGAAGCCCTGGCGCGTGCTGCTGGGCGCCTATCTTTTCGGCGGCGTCACCGTCGTGCAGCTCAATCTGCAGGCGGCCGGCGTTGCCATTCCGGTCGAGTATCTGGCAATGTCGCCCTATCTGGTGACGATCCTCGTGCTCGTGATCCTGTCGGCCGACAAGAGCAGCGCGCCTGCCTCTTTGGGCCGTATTTTCCATGCCTCGCACTAGGGGCAAATGACATCAACCAGGGGGACCCTGAATGAAACTGACATCTCTTCTCGCCAGTGCCGCGATGGTGCTGGGCCTGGCCACCGGAGCGGTGGCCCAGGACAAAACCAAGGTCGGCTTTGTCTATGTCGGGCCGGTCGGTGACGGCGGCTGGACCTATGAGCACAACCAGGGCCGCCTGGCGGTCGAGGCCGAGTTCGGCGACAAGGTCGAGACCGTCTATGTCGAGAACGTGGCCGAGGGCCCGGACTCGGAGCGGGTGATGACGCAGATGGCGCTGAACGGCGCCGACCTGATCTTTACCACCTCGTTCGGCTACATGGACCCGACCATCAACGTCGCCAAGAAGTTCCCGAACGTGAAGTTCGAGCACGCCACCGGCTACAAGACCGCGCCGAACGTCTCGGTCTATTCCGCCCGCTTCTATGAAGGCCGCGCGGTGCAGGGCACCATCGCCGGGCGCATGACCAAGTCCAACGTGGTGGGCTATATCGGCTCCTACCCGATCCCCGAGGTGATCCGCGGCATCAACTCCGCCTATATCCACGCCAAGAAGGTCAACCCGGACGTCGAGTTCAAGATCGTCTGGGCGTTCACCTGGTTCGATCCGGCGAAAGAGGCCGACGCGGCCAAGGTGCTGATCGAACAGGGCGCCGACGTAATCCTGCAGCACACCGATTCCACCGCGCCGCAGGCGGCGGCCAAGGCGGCCGGCAACGTGATCACCTTTGGCCAGGCCTCGGACATGGGCGAATACGCCCCGTCGCCACGCGTCAGCTCGATCATCGACAACTGGGCGCCCTATTACATCGCCCGCACCAAGGCGGTGATGGACGGTACTTGGGAAACCGTGAACACCTGGGACGGGATCGGCGCCGGCATGGTCAAGATCGGCGAGATCTCGGACGCGGTTCCGGCCGAGGTCAAGGAAGAGGCGCTGGCGCTGAAGGCGTCGATCGCCGACGGCTCCTACCACCCGTTCACCGGCCCGCTGAACAAGCAGGACGGCAGCGCATGGCTGGCCGAGGGCGAGGTTGCCGACGACGGCACGCTGGCCGGCATGAACTTCTTCGTCGAGGGGATCACCGGCGAGATCCCGCAGTAAGCCCCGGCACACGACGGGAACTGACTGTACCGAAACCCGGACGGCCGCGACACTCCAGTCGCGGCCGTTTTCCTTTTGCCCTACTGGTCTCGTGGCGGGGCCGACGAAAGAAGAGGCCAAGGGAAACGGCCGAAAAGGTCTGGACTCCGCGAACCGCGCAATAATGCGCCGCATGCGGCATATTTCGACTATTTTTTAATCAAATCTCGCGATCCCCCTGCGGTTTCGGTGAAACAGAATGCAGATACCGGGCCTTCGCGCGAAAATGCGGCGACATGCGGCTTCCCGGGGGACGGTCCCATCACCTGCCAGACACACCGACCTGAGCTGTTTCAGCCCGCCGCGCAACCGCGCGCGATCGGTCGGGTCGGCATCGGCTCGAAACAGGGCGGCGCGCGCTCGGCGCTGGCCACGCTGCATCAAAGCGGTGCGTTCAAGGCGCTGTTTCCCCGCCCCGTCGGTCCGACCCTCGAAGCGATCCTGATCAACACGGCGGGCGGGATCACCGGCGGCGATCGGTTTTCCACGTCGCTCGAGGTCGGCGCGGACTCTCGCCTTTCGGTGACGACGCAGGCCGCCGAGCGCGCCTATCGCGCCCAGCCCGGAGAGATTGCCCAGGTTCGCACCCGCGCACAGGTGGCAGCGGGGGCGCGACTCGACTGGTTGCCGCAGGAGACCATCCTTTACAACGGCGCATCGCTGCACCGGAAACTGTGCGTCGATCTGGCCCCCTCTGCCCGGCTGCTGCTGCTGGAACCGCTGGTTTTTGGCCGCGCCGCGATGGGCGAGACCCTGACCGACATCCGCTTTCGCGACCGGATCGAGATCACGCGAGAGGGCGTGCCGATCTATACCGATGCGCTGGCGTTCTCGGGCGACGCGACCGCCCATCTTGCCCGTCCCGCTGTGGCCGACGGCGCCGGCGCGATGGCCAGCCTGGTCCTGGTCGCGCCCGAAGCCGAAGCGCATCTTGACGCCCTGCGGGCGCTGATGCCTGCCTCCGGCGGCGTCAGCCTGATCCGCCCCGACCTGCTGGCCATGCGCCTGCTGGCCCCTGACAGCCACGCCCTGCGGCAGGTGCTGGTGCCGGTACTGACCCGGCTGACCGACAATGCGATCCCACGTTCATGGATGACCTGACATGCAATTGACCCCCCGCGAGAAAGACAAGCTGATGGTGGCCATGGCCGCCGAGGTCGCCCGCAAGCGGCTGGCGCGTGGCGTCAAGCTGAACCACCCCGAGGCGATCGCGCTGATCACCGACGCGGTGGTTGAAGGCGCCCGCGACGGGCGCAGCGTGGCCGAGATGATGGAGGCCGGCGCCCAGGTCATCACCCGAGACCAGTGCATGGAGGGCATCCCCGAGATGATCCACGAGGTCCAGGTCGAGGCCACTTTTCCCGACGGCACCAAGCTCGTCACCGTTCACAACCCGATCCGCTAAGGAGATACCCCATGAAAACCATTGCCCCGCTTGCCGCCCTGTCCGTCCTGACCCTCGCCGCCCCGGCACTGGCCCACGAGGGCGCGCATATGCACCCCCACGGGATCGGCGTCGGCACGATGCTGTTGCTTGGCTCGGTGATCGCGGCCGGGCTGGTCGCGGTCGCGGTCAAGGTCCGAAAATGATCCCGGGCGAGCTTTTCCCGGCCGAAGGCAGCCTGACCCTGAACGCCGGCCGCGAGGCGATCACGCTGATGGTGGCCAATACCGGCGACCGCCCGGTTCAGGTCGGCAGCCATTACCATTTCGCCGAGACCAACCCCGCGCTCGACTTTGACCGCGCGACGGCGCGCGGGATGCGCCTTGATATAGCAGCGGGCACCGCCGTGCGGTTCGAGCCGGGCCAGAAACGCGAAGTTCAGTTGATCCCGATGACCGGTGCGCGGAAAGTCTACGGGTTCAATCAACGGGTGATGGGGGTGCTCGACTAGATTCGGCCCCGGCCTCTGGTTGGACCCAACAGAGAGGTTAGCGGAAAGGACAAATCGCTATGTGCAATATCTGCGTAATGAACTCGGTAAAGGAAAAGATGCTTTCGCGGCGCCAGTTCTTCAAGGCGAGCGCGCTGAGCGGCGCGGCGGTGGCCACGCTGGGGATGACGGCGGCAAAGCCTGCATTGGCCGAGGCCATGGGCAAGGTGGTGGACATGACCCACACCTTCACGCCCGAGTTCCCGACCTTTGGCGGCGCGCCCGGGATTTCCATGGAAAAGACCGTGAAATTCGAAGAATCGGGCTACCAACTGTTTCGCGTCACCTATGACGAGCATTCGGGCACCCACCTCGACGCGCCGCTGCATTTCTCCGAGGACGGCGTTTCGATCGACGAAATGCCGGTCGAGAACTTCGTCTGTCCGCTCTGCGTCATCGACATCAAGGCCAAGGCGGCAGAGGATGCGAACTGCATGCTCGAACCCGAGGACATCGCCGCCTGGATCAGCGCCAATGGCGACATTCCGGCAGGGGCCTGCGTGGCGATGAACTCGGGCTGGGAGCACAAGCTGGGCGATCCTTCGTTCCGCAATGACGCGGACGGAAATTTCGCCTTTCCCGGCTTTTCCAAAAGCGCGACCGACATGCTGGCCGAGATGGGCGTTGTCTCGATCGGGGTGGACACGCTTTCGCTCGATCCGGGCAGTTCGGCGGATTTCGCCGTGCATTACGGCTGGCTGCCCTCGGGGCGCTACGGCATCGAATGCCTCGCCGGGCTCGACAAGCTGCCCGCCAAGGGGGCGACGATCTTCGTCGGGGCGCCCAAGATCGGCGGCGCGACCGGCGGACCGGGCCGCGTGATGGCCGTGGTCTGACGGCTGCACCTTCGGGGATGGCCCGGCGCTGGCCGGGCCGTTCCCACTCGACCCAATTCCTGACACCAAACGGATACCGGATATCGCCATGCCCACCTCCATAAGACGCGCCGATTACGCCGCCATGTTCGGCCCCACCATGGGCGACCGGCTGCGGCTGGCCGATACCGACCTGATCATCGAGGTCGAACGTGACCTGACCGCCGAGGCCGCGGGCCGCGCCCAGACCGGTGGTTCGGGCGACAACGCACTGGTCTACGGAGAAGAGGTCAAGTTCGGCGGCGGCAAGGTGATCCGCGACGGCATGGGACAAAGCCAGGTCACCCGCGCGGATGGCGCAGTGGACACCGTCATCACCAACGCGCTGATCGTCGACTGGACCGGCATCTACAAGGCCGACGTCGGCCTGAAGTCCGGCCGCATCGAAAAGATCGGCAAGGCCGGCAACCCCGATACCCAGCCCGGCGTCGACATCATCATCGGCCCCGGCACCGAGGTGATCGCGGGCGAAGGCCGGATCCTGACCGCCGGCGGTTTCGACAGCCACATTCACTTCATCTGCCCGCAACAGATCGAGGATGCGCTGCATTCGGGCCTGACCACCATGCTGGGTGGCGGCACCGGCCCGGCCCATGGCACGCTGGCCACCACCTGCACACCGGGGCCCTGGCATATCGGGCGGATGCTGCAGGCTGCCGATGCCTTTCCGATGAACCTGGCCTTTGCCGGCAAGGGCAACGCCTCGCTCCCCGCCGCGCTGGAGGAACAGGTGCTGGGCGGAGCCTGCGCGCTGAAGCTGCACGAGGACTGGGGCACCACGCCCGGCGCCATCGACTGCTGTCTCTCGGTGGCTGACGACATGGACGTGCAGGTGATGATCCACACCGACACGCTGAACGAATCCGGTTTCGTCGAACACACCGTCGGCGCGATGAAGGGGCGTACGATCCACGCCTTTCACACCGAGGGCGCCGGCGGCGGTCACGCCCCCGACATCATCAAGATCTGCGGCGAGGATTTCGTCCTGCCCTCCTCGACCAACCCGACCCGGCCCTTCACGGTGAACACGCTGGAAGAGCATCTGGACATGCTGATGGTGTGTCACCACCTCGACAAGTCGATCCCCGAGGACGTGGCCTTTGCGGAAAGCCGCATCCGCCGCGAGACCATCGCCGCCGAGGACATCCTGCACGACCTTGGCGCGTTTTCGATCATCGCCAGCGACAGCCAGGCGATGGGCCGGGTCGGCGAGGTGCTGATCCGCACCTGGCAGACCGCCGACAAGATGAAGAAACAGCGCGGCCGCCTGTCCGAGGAGACCGGCGACAACGACAACCTGCGGGTTCGACGCTATATCGCCAAATACACCATCAACCCCGCCATCGCGCACGGGATCAGCCACGAGATCGGAAGCATCGAGGTGGGCAAGCGCGCCGACCTGGTGCTCTGGTCGCCCGCGTTCTTCGGGGTGAAGCCCGAGATGGTGCTGTTGGGCGGCACCATCGCCATGGCGCAGATGGGCGATCCCAACGCCTCGATCCCGACGCCGCAACCGGTTTATTCCCGGCCGATGTTCGGCGCCTATGGGCGCAGCGTGGAGAACTCGGCCGTCACCTTCGTCTCGGACGCGGCGCTGGCCAGTGGCATCGGCGCGCGGCTGGGGCTGGCCAAGGACACGGTGGCGGTGCGCGGCACCCGTGATATCGGCAAGTCCGACATGAAGCTGAACGATGCCACCCCGAGGATCGAGGTGAACCCCGAGACCTACGAGGTGCGCGCCGACGGCGAATTGCTGACCTGCCAGCCGGCCGAGGTGCTGCCGATGGCGCAGCGCTATTTCATGTTCTGACAAAAGGGGCGAATGATGCGGATCTTCTCGAACGACCGACGGATCGGGGGTGCGGCATGAACGTGCTGCCCGTGGCGCGCACGGTGCGCCAACATCCCGCCGAGCCGGCGGACGATACCGTCACGCTGACCTATGACGACCGGTTCCTGCGGCGCAAGCGGCTGGTGGGCGATGGCGGGCTGACCTTCCTTCTGGACCTGTCGAAGACCACCTCGCTCAATGCCGGAGATGCGCTGATGCTGGCGGACGGGCGGCTGATCTCGGTCTGCGCGGCCCGAGAGCCGCTGCTGGAGGTGACCGGCCCGGACCTGCCGCGGCTGGCTTGGCACATTGGCAACCGCCATACCCCCTGCCAGATCGAGAGCGGGCGGCTGCTGATCCAGCGCGACCACGTGATCCGCGACATGCTTCAGCTGATCGGCGCCACCCTGCGCGAGGTCGAGGAGCCCTTTACCCCCGAGGGCGGCGCCTATGGTCTTGGGCGCACCCACGGCCACGATCACGGCCAGTCCCACGGCGGGCACGATCACGGCCATTCCCATGACCACGCCCACTGACAGCCAGGTCCTGAAGCTGGCGCAATGGTTGTCGCCCGCCTATCCGGTGGGGGCCTTCAGCTATAGCCACGGGCTGGAATGGGCGGTCTCGGTCGGCGATGTCTTTGATACCGACAGTTTCCGCGACTGGCTCGAGGACGTGCTGCGCCATGGCGCGGGGCGCTCTGACGTGACCTTTCTCGCAGCGGCGTTCGAGGCCGAGACGGCGGAGGCCGTGCTTGCGATTGATGCGCAGGCCCGCGCCTTTGCCCCCTCGGCCGAGCGTCTGCTGGAGACCGAGGCGCAGGGCCACGCCTTTGCCAAGACCACCGTTGCCGTCTGGCCGGAAGAGGACGTGCCACGGCTGTGCCATCCCGTCGCCCTCGGGCATGCCGCAAACCTGCATCGCCTGCCGCTCCTGCTGACGGCGCGGATGTATCTGCACGCCTTTGCCTCCAACCTGGTCTCGGCCGGCATCCGCCTGATCCCCATCGGCCAGACAGACGGGCAAAAGTTGTTGAGCGCGCTGACACCGCTGATCGAAGCCCTCGCCGAAAAAGCAATCGGCGAGTCGCCAGAGGATCTGTCCAGCACCGCGTTTCTGGCCGATATTGCCTCTATGAAACACGAAACCCAGTATTCAAGGTTGTTCCGCTCATGAAATCCCCAAACGGCCCCCTGCGCGTGGGCATCGGCGGCCCGGTCGGCGCCGGCAAGACCACGCTGACCGCCGCGCTGGCCCGCGCCCTGTCGCCCCACCTCTCCGTCGCGGTCGTCACCAACGACATCTACACGCGCGAGGATGCCGAGGCGCTGATGCGCCAGCAGGTGCTGCCCGCTGACCGGATCAAGGGGGTCGAGACCGGCGGCTGCCCGCACACGGCGATCCGCGAGGACGCCTCGATCAACCTTGCCGCCATCGCCGACCTGACCGAACGGTTTCCCGACCTCGATGTCGTGCTGATCGAATCCGGTGGCGACAACCTGTCGGCCACCTTCAGCCCGGAACTGGCCGACGTGACGCTTTACGTCATCGACACTGCCGCCGGCGAGGACATCCCGCGCAAGGGCGGCCCGGCGATCACCAAGTCCGATCTGTTGATCGTCAACAAGACCGACCTGGCCCCCCATGTCGGCGCCGACCTCTCGGTGATGGTCCGCGATGCGGCGCGCATGCGCGGCGATGGCAAGACCGTCTTCGCCGCCCTCAGAAAGGGAGAGGGCGTATCGGACATCGTCGCCAACCTGTGCGAGATCGGCGGGCTGCTGATCCCCGAAGACGCCTGAGCGGAACATCGCTCAGGCGCCGCCTGGTGCCGGCCAAACCACCCGGACACGCGCAGGCCCCACGTTGCAGGCAATGAGCGGGTTCCCGCCACCCGCCCGATCGTGCTAGGGTGTAGGAAGCCCGGAGGTGCCGCATGCCGTTTTACCGCCCGCACGTATTGTTGTTTCTGGTTCTTTCGCTTTCACTGGCCCTGCCGGCGGCGGCAAGCAACGATAACGGGTACGGCGGAGGCACTGACGGTGCCAGCGCAGGTGGCGCCGGCGCTGGAGGCGAAGGTGGTGGATCGACATCCGGCCTGTCGACACGGGCGACCGCGGCCGTGACGCGCACCCTGAAACGGGATTTCATGCGCTGTCAGAAGCTGACGGAGGTCTATCGGTTCGACTGTTACCGTATCGTCTATCGGCTGTCCGCTCGAAAACTTGTTGGAAACCAGGCCTATCGGCCGGCCCGTCAGGTTCTGGAGAGCGTCGAAAAGTCGATTGACAAGGTTGTCCGCACCTATGCCGACCCGACGGCCCCCCGCAAGCGGGCAGGGTTTCAAGCCTACCGCGCCATCAAGCCGGCGGCGGTGTCACAGGCCAAGCGCGATGTCACAAAGGTGCTGGCCGAGGCGGAAACGACGCTGTTGCGGTCGGCGGGCAAGGACAACAGCCATTTCGCCTCGATCGCCCAGGCGGTGAACTCCAACAAGGTGCTGTTGCGCTCGGCCTTGTTGGAAATCTTCAGGCCGGTGCTGGCCCTGCTAGATTGACGCACCCCCCTTGCATCCGGCGCGATTTTCTCCGATTTTTCCCGCGTCGGGGCCGTAGCTCAGTTGGGAGAGCGCGTCGTTCGCAATGACGAGGTCAGGGGTTCGATTCCCCTCGGCTCCACCAAATCTCGCTCTTATGTTGAAGAAACCACTAACGCCTTGAATGGAAAGGCGGTTTCAACGCCTGACAACCTCCACCAAGATTGCATCGCACAGGCTCTGCGGAAGTCGGCTTCAGCACAGTTCACCTCAAGGCGATTCCACTTTTTTCACGTATCGACCAAGGGTTCTCTCGACCTCATGGCATTACCCCGCCAAATCACGCGATCCTGGCGTGTGGCGCTTTGACATGCGTTTCTTCAATCCCCGCGGCACAGTCGGGATGTCAGGGGGCAACGCGCGCCGAGGTTGCCCCTTACGCGGCCTCGTGCATCAGGATCGCCGCCTCGGATCGCGTCAGGTTGCGGCGCGCGAAGGGGCCGTAGAGATGCGGGTCGGCTTCCAACCCCGGAAGCTGCCCGACCAGCCGCGCACGGTCCGCCCCGGCCAGCGTGGTCAGATCGGCGTTGGCGGGGTGAAAGCTCTCGGTCTCCACCCCGTTGGCGACCAGGATCTCGTGGTTGGGCAGCAGCAGGTGCACATAGCTCACCTCGCGCACCGAATGATCCTCGATCACCGTGGTGCCGTTGACCAGGTCACGGGCGGCAACCAGCACCTCGTCGGTGTTGAACAGGGCATGCGCCGCCCTGCCCCGCACCAGCATCCGGTGTTCGGGCGAGACCAGCAGGGATTGATCCGGGCGCTCGATCCCGAGCGCGCCGGCACACAGGCGCACCGGGCGCAGCTGCGGCATGACCTGAAGCCGCGCGCCGGTGATCCGACGGCGACCGATCCAAAGCACCGGCTGCGCACCGCTGTCGCGGGTCTGCACCAGGTCGCCCTCGCGCAGCGCCTCGACCGGGCGCGATCCCTCGGGCGTTTCCAGGCGGGTTCCGGGGGTGAAACAGATCACGCCGCCACGGGTTTCGTCCACCATGCGTGACGGCTGATCGGACAGGCTGTGGCGCACCACCCAGAGGTCGGTGTGCCGAGGCGGCATCTCGTCGAGGAACATCAACAGCGGCGGGCGCCCCGGCCCGGTCTCGATCACGGTCACGGTATAGCTTCGGGCGCCGTCGGTCGCGACAAAGGACCGCTCCATCAGCGGGTCGTCGACCTCGACTGCCGACAGGTCGGTGGTATTGCGCACCGCCGCGCCCACGAGGCGCCGCACCGTGCGCGCCGCCCGTTTGCGTATCTCGGCTTCTCCGTCCGCCCCGCCCAGCCGCAACAGCCCGTTCGGCCCGTCCACGCGCACGACATCGCCGCGCCAGGACCACGCCGCGCCCACCTCGAGCGCACTTACCGGCGGGTCATCGAGCCCGTCGATCTCTGTTTGCGACCAGGAAATGACGAACGTGCCACGAAAGCCCGTTTCCATCTGCCTGTATGCCTGCCTTGCTATTATTTTTTTCAAACATTAACAAACGAGGCCCGGCAAAGGAAGACCTTTTGATTTCCGTTGGTTAGATTGTATTCTTTATGTACCGCACGCGGGGCGCGGCACCGGTCTTCAGGACGACCGCTTGACGCGGCCCGGTCCACCCGACGGAAATTTCCAATGAAATCAAGGGCTCGGGATTATGCGCGCGGCGCGGCGTCAGGAGGGCAATTTGGCCACGCCCCCATGACGTGATCCAGGAGGATGGTGGGCGGATGGCCCACCTCCCTGCCCGCACCGACCGGCTCAATGGCTCGACTTTCCCCGCCGCTTCACCCCGCCGCGCTGTCCCGGTCGGCCGGCGGTGGAGCGGCCGCGCGATTGCACTGCCGCCTCGCTTGCGGCCTCGACCGCCGATTGTCGCGCCAGCGGGTCGTCGGCGATGGCAAGGTCCACCGCCTCCAGCCGCTTGACCTCGTCGCGCAGGCGCGCGGCCTCTTCGAACTCCAGGTTCTCCGCGGCCTTGCGCATTTCCAGCCGCAGCCCGTCCAGATGCGCCTCGAGGTTGGCACCGTGCAGCGGCTTGTCGACCTTGGCGGTCACCCGGTTCATGTCCACGTCACCCTTGTAAAGACCGGCGAGGATGTCCTCGACGTTCTTCTTCACCGTCGCCGGGGTGATGCCGTGTTCCTCGTTATAGGCGATCTGCTTGGTGCGGCGCCGCTCGGTCTCGGACAGGGCGCGTTCCATGCTGCCGGTGATCCGGTCGGCGTACATGATGACACGCCCCTCGGCGTTGCGCGCCGCCCGCCCGATGGTCTGGATCAGCGAGGTTTCCGAGCGCAGGAACCCCTCCTTGTCGGCATCCAGGATCGCCACCAGCCCGCATTCGGGGATGTCCAGCCCCTCGCGCAAAAGGTTGATGCCGATCAGCACGTCGAAGGCGCCAAGGCGCAGGTCGCGCAGGATCTCGATCCGCTCGATGGTGTCGATATCCGAGTGCATGTAGCGAACCTTGATCCCCTGCTCGTGCATGTACTCGGTCAGGTCCTCGGCCATCCGCTTGGTCAGGGTGGTGACCAGCGTGCGGAAGCCGTCGGCGGTGACGCGGCGCACCTCGTCCAGCAGGTCGTCCACCTGCATCTCCACCGGTCGGATCTCGACCTTGGGGTCCAGAAGGCCGGTGGGGCGGATCACCTGTTCGGTGAACACGCCACCGGTCTGCTCCATCTCCCACTTGGCGGGCGTGGCGCTGACAAAGACCGATTGCGGCCGCATCGCGTCCCATTCCTCGAACTTGAGGGGGCGGTTGTCCATGCAGGAGGGCAGCCGGAACCCGTGTTCGGCCAGCGTGAACTTGCGCCGATAGTCGCCCTTGTACATGCCGCCGATCTGCGGCACCGAGACGTGGGATTCATCGGCAAAGACGATGGCGTTGTCGGGGATGAACTCGAACAGGGTCGGCGGCGGCTCGCCCGGGGCGCGGCCGGTGAGATAGCGCGAGTAATTCTCGATCCCGTTGCAGACGCCGGTCGCCTCGAGCATTTCCAGGTCGAAGTTGGTGCGCTGTTCCAGCCGCTGCGCCTCCAGCAGCTTGCCCTCGCCCACCAACTGGTCAAGCCGCTGGCGCAGCTCTTTCTTGATGCCCTGGATCGCCTGCTGCATGGTCGGTTTCGGCGTGACGTAGTGGCTGTTGGCATAGACGCGGATGCGGTCGAAACTGCCGGTCTTTTCGCCGGTCAGCGGATCGAACTCGGTGATCGCCTCCAGTTCCTCGCCAAAGAACGAAAGTTTCCAGGCGCGGTCCTCAAGGTGGGCCGGAAAGATCTCCAGCACATCGCCGCGCACCCGGAAACTGCCGCGCTGAAAGGCGTGATCGTTGCGCCGGTACTGCTGGGTCACCAGGTCGGCGATCACCGCGCGCTGGTCGTATTCCTTGCCCACCTCCAGGTCCTGCGTCATCGCGCCGTAGGTCTCGACGCTACCGATGCCATAGATGCAGGAAACCGAGGCGACGATGATCACGTCGTCGCGCTCCAGCAGGGCCCGCGTGGCCGAGTGGCGCATGCGGTCGATCTGCTCGTTGATCTGCGATTCCTTCTCGATATAGGTGTCCGAGCGCGCCACATAGGCCTCGGGCTGGTAGTAGTCATAGTAGGAGACAAAGTACTCCACCGCGTTATCGGGGAAAAATCCCTTGAATTCCCCGTAAAGCTGCGCCGCCAGCGTCTTGTTGGGGGCCAGGATGATCGCAGGGCGTTGTGTTTCCTCGATGATCTTGGCCATGGTAAAGGTCTTGCCGGTGCCCGTCGCCCCCAGGAGTACCTGGTCGCGGTCGCCGTCCCGCACCCCCTGGCTGAGTTCGGCAATGGCCGTGGGCTGGTCCCCCGCCGGTTCAAACTCGGTCTCCAGGACAAATCGCTTACCGCCCTCCAGCTTGGGCCGGTCTTTCACGTCCGGGGCCGGCGCGTGCAGGAGGGGGGCGGATTTGTCGGAATGGGCATAGGGCATGGGCGGGAATCCTCTTCGATCCGGATTTTGGTCACATTTTGTTCCAGCGCAAGGGGCCGCGCGGAAAACCCGCACCCGCTTGCGGGACAAAACGCGCCTTGCCGCGCCCGGCGCACTGTCGCATATAGGGGCAACCGACCGGAAAAGAGAGGCTGCAATGCGCGCGCGGATTTACCGACCTGCCAGAAACGCCATGACCTCGGGCATGGCCAAGACCCGCAACTGGGTGCTGGAATATGCCCCGGCCTCGGCCCGTGATGTGGACCCCCTGATGGGGTGGACCTCCTCCTCCGACACCCAGGCTCAGGTGCACCTGCGGTTCGAGAGCAAGCAGGCCGCGCTGGATTACGCCGAGGCGCATGGCATCGACGCCCAGGTGGTCGAGCCGCACCAGCGCAAGTCCAACGTCCGCCCGCGCGGCTATGGCGAGAATTTCGCCACCGACCGCCGCGGCCCCTGGACCCACTGAGCCTTTTGTAAATCGCGGTAAGGTTCCCGCGAAGACGGTTTGGAAGCAACATACGGGGCGCCCGCCGGGCGCCTTTTCCATATGTTGATTTCGTTGCTTTGGCCAAGTGAGATGCCCACAACCACCGCGGCAAAGGCCCCCCGGACAGGGCCGAGACGGCTTGGAAAGCGGGCAGCTTGATAGGCCTCCTGCCAAGGCCCTGGCCGAAATGCGTTCCAAAGCGGCGATGTTGCACAAACTCGGGCTTCCGCGTGAGTCGTCCCTTTCGCTTGGACTCGGGCAGCGACTTCGATGAGGGGCAAGTGGCAGCGGGGATGGTCCTGACGTCGGACCTTCTTCGTCAGTTGTTTAGACATCAGAAAAAATTCAATCCCTGATTGTTTAGCCGAATTGAAGCTCGCGCTGTTTCTGATGATGTCCGCCATCAACAAACCCGCCGCGCACGCATATTTCGATCACGCTGCAAGACGGGGGTTTGCATCTGGCGTGGCCATCCTGTCCAATGCCGCAAGCCATGACTGCATTTCTCGCCCGACTTTCCTTTTCCCTCGTCACACTTGCACTGGCGGTCCCGACGGCACGAGCCGAGGAGCCGCTTCGGATCGGTGTTCTCGACTACCTGTCGACGGAGCATGCGCTCGATCATTGGCACGCGACCGAGGATGCCCTGAACCGGGCCTTGCCCGAGCATGACTTCCGCGTCGTTCCTTTGGACCTTTATGGCCTCGACGCTGCGCTGGCGGATCATGCGCTGGATTTCGTCATTACGAACCCGGGAAATTACGCCGCGCTTGAATACAGCCACCATATCAGCCGGATCGCCACCGCCGAGGGCGATTGGCCGGTGGCCTCGACCCTTGTGACGAACGGGGATCTTGAAACACTGGGCGATCTGGCCGGGCGGCGGCTTGCGATCGTCGCGCCCGAAGCCTTTGGCGGGTTTCAGATCGTCTGGTCGGACATGGCGGACACCGACAGCGCCCTTCCGCGACAGGTCGAACTGGTGATCACCGGCTATCCGATGCAATCCGCGGCAGAGGCGGTGCTTGACGGTCGGGCGGATGCGGCGGTGCTCAGGACCTGCATGCTTGAGGAGCTGCAGGGGAAATCCCCCCGTTTCGACACGCTGCATGCCTTTGCGGTGCAGGGGGATGTCTCTGCCGCCGTTGGATGTGCAAGTTCCAGCGCGGTCTATCCCGGTTGGCCCTTTGCCAAGGCGCCGCAGACCTCGGCCGCGCTTGCCAAGCAGGTCGCGGTCGCGCTGATGCAAATGGAGGGGGCGACCGGCTGGACCGTGCCACTTGATTATCAGCCGGTGCACGATCTGATGCGCAAGCTTCAGATCGGCCCCTATGTGCGTGTCGGTCCGGTGTCGCTGCGCGAGTTCGTTCAGGATTATCGGGATTGGCTGATCGTATTTGTCGTCGCGCTGATGTTCTGGGCGCTTTATTCCGTGCGGATCGAGACATTGGTGCGCCGTCGCACCGCGGCGTTGAAGGATGCCAATGCCGCGCTCAAGACCGAGATGGTGGAACGCAAACACGCCGAAGAGGCCGACCGCCAGCACCGGCGTGAACTTGAGCATGTCGCGCGCCTGTCCATTCTGGGGGAAATGGCCACCTCGATCGCGCATGAGCTGAACCAGCCCTTGAGTGCGATTTCCAGCTATGCGCAGGGCTGCCTGTTACGGCTCAAGGCCGGCAATTTCTCGGAAAGGGACATGACGCTTGCCTCGCAGGAAGTGGCAAATCAGGCGGAGCGCGCCAGCACCATGATCAAGCGCATCCGCGCCTTCGTCGGGAAACGCGAACGGCAGCTGGCCCCGGTTGCCGCTGACGCCCTGATCAGGGATTGCGCCTCGATCTATTCCGCCTCGGCCCACCGGGCGGGGGTGCATGTTCAAACGCAGATCGCGGAGGATTTGCCGAACCTGATGGCGGATGCGGTGCAGCTTCAGCAGGTGATCCTGAATCTTGTTCAGAACGGGATCGACGCCATGGAGCAGACCCCGCAAAACCAGCGCACCTTGACGATCCGCGCAGAGGCCCGCGACGACGGCCCCCGCGGACCGGGCGTCGCGATTTCGGTGCGCGACAACGGCCAGGGCATGACCCCAGAGGCGATGGACCATTTCGCCGAGGCTTTCTATACGACCAAAACCGAAGGCGTCGGTCTCGGCCTTGCACTCAGCCGGTCGATCATCGACGCCCATGACGGCTGGATGCGCGCAAGGCAGCCCGAAGACGGGATCGGGCTGCGCGTTGAGATCTGGCTCCCGGCAGGAGATCGCAGGTGAGTGAAGAAGGCAGCATTCATATCGTGGACGACGACCGCGCGGCACGCGAAGGACTTGGGTTTCTTCTGTCGTCCCTGGGGCTCGAGATCCGGCAACATGGCTCTGCCCTCGATCTGCTCGGCACGCTGGGCGATCAGGCCGAGGGCTGCATTCTGGCGGATGTACGGATGCCCGGCATGACCGGTCTGGAGTTGTTGGACGAGTTGAAAGCCCGCAATTGCCCGCTGCCGGTGATCATGATCACCGGCCATGGCGATGTGCCCATGGCCGTGCGTGCGATGCGCTCGGGCGCCATCGACTTTTTCGAGAAACCTGTCGATGGCATGGCCTTGGTCGACCGTATCAAGGAGGCCCTGAGCAAAAGCCGCCAACAGGCGGATGCTGCACGCACGGCGGCGGCCCTGCGCGAAAGAACGCAAAGCCTGACCGCGCGCGAGACGGAAATCGCCCGCGCGGTTCTGGCAGGCCGCCAGAACAAGCAGATCGCCGACGCTCTGGGCATCAGCCTGAAAACCGTGGAAATCCATCGTCATAACGTGATGGACAAGATGGGGGCCAGCTCGGCGGCGGATCTTGTGCGACTGCTTGTCGCGGCGGGTTGGGCCGACTCTTAGGGGTTAACCCCTAGGCGCTTCGGGTTTCCGCCGATACCGCCGCCCCCCGGGACACGACTATCCTCTGGTTGACCTTGAACAGAAAGGATCAGCCAAATGGACACGACACGCCGTGGCTTTCTTGGGACCGTCGGAAAGGTGACCATCGGGGCCGCCGCCTCGGTCGCGGGGGCCAGCCGGTCCGCAACGGCCGCCCCACAATCCAGCACGGCGGACGGCACTGCCGCCCATTGGGGGATGGTCGTCGATCTGCGCAAATGCATCGGGTGTCAGGCCTGCACCGTCGCCTGCATCATGGAAAACGATGTGCCCGAGGACGCCTTTCGCACCCATGTTTCCGTCTATGAACTGGTGAAGGACGGCCAGGACCCGGCAATGGTGATGTTGCCCCGTCTGTGCAATCATTGCGACGATCCGCCCTGCCTACCGGTCTGTCCGGTCGAAGCGACATTCAAGGCCGAGAATGGCGAGGTGCTGGTCGATGCCTCCAAGTGCGTCGGCTGCGCCTATTGCGTGCAGGCCTGCCCCTATGACGCGCGGTTCATCAATCACGAAACCCAGGTCGCGGACAAATGCACCTTTTGCTTCCACCGCACGCAGGCGGGGCTTTTGCCGGCCTGTGTCGAGACCTGCGTCGGTGGCGCGCGCAATTTCGGCGATCTGAACGATCCCGAAAGCGAAGTCTCGAGAATGCTGCGCGAGAACGAGGTCTCGGTGTTGCGGCCCGAAATGCACACCAATCCCAATGTCTACTACATCGGCCTTGATGACGTGCTCGACGGGCGGGTCGCAGGTGAAGCCGCGTATAAACCGCCGCTGGAAACCGCACATGGGGCCACTCATGAGGAGGGCGCGTGATGGGCTATCAGGTTCATGAACTTGTCGGCGCAGTGCACGAGGCGGCATGGCTGCCCTGGGCTGTGCAATATTTCTTTCTGATTGCCGTCTCTTCCACGGCGCTGCTGATTGCCTTGCCGGGGTTCGCCCTTGGTCGGGAGGGCGCGCTGCCCGCCTCGCGCCTGGCGTTGATGGTCGCGGTCACGACCGGGATCACGGCCCCCATCGCCCTGCTGGCGGATTTGCACCAGCCGTTCCGCTTTTGGGAATTCTTCGTCTATACGCACCGCACGTCCTGGATGGCCTGGGGCGCATGGGTGGTGCCCAGTTACGTGGCCTTGACGCTGGGTTTTGCATGGGCCGTGCATCGCCCCGCCTTTTTCCAGATGGGGCAAGACACCTGGCGTTTTGCATGGCTGTTTCGCCTTTTGAGCCTTGGGGGTTCGGGCAATGCCTTTGCCCCGCTGATCGGGATCGGCGCCGGCATCGCGGCCCTGGGCATTCTGACCTATACCGGGATGGAGGTCATGATCGTGCGGGCGCGTCCGCTTTGGAACACGCCCTTCCTGCCGTTGCAATTCGCTGCAACCGGGGCCGTGGGGGCGCTGGGCGTCATGCTCGTTCTGGAACGCAGCCTGAGCCGTGACGGGGATCTCGAGGCCGCGTTGAACCGCCGTCTGGCTATCGCACTGGGCCTCGTCTCCGTGCTTGGTGGGCTTTGGTTCGCCTTGGCGATTTCGGGCCTTTCGCCCCGCCATAGCGAGGCTTTGGCTTCGGTGGCCGGGTTTCCGACATGGCAGAAGATCGCCGCTTGGGGGGCCCTGTCCATTGTCGTGCCCTTCGTGATCGCGCTTGTCCTCCCGCGCCGGTCCGGCTGGGTCACGGGCCTGATCGCCATCCATGCCGCGTGGATGTTCCGCTGGACCGTGTTCATGGGCGGGCAAGCCGTGCCCAAGGTCGGATCCGGCCTTTACGACGCGCTGATGCCGTCCGGGCTGTCGGGGTTGATGGGGGTGATCGGCACCTTCGGGCTCTGGCTGTTCCTGCTCATCGCCTACACCACCTTCGTGCCATGGACCCTGGCCGGTCGACCCGACAACGCTCGGACCGCCGCCGACCCAGCCCGTTCCATCTGAGGAGAACAAGAAAATGACCAACCGTCGCAACATCCTCAAAGGGGTCGCCGCCGCAGGGGCCCTGGGCACATTCGGTGCGGGATACGCCGATACCGTGAAAAAGCTCGCCAAGGGCAAATGGTCCGGCGAGACCCCGCGCAACCAGCATCTGACCGGCAATTCGGTCCCCCCCGAGTTCGCCATCGACCCCGTGACCGGCGATGTCACGCCGAACCCCGATCAGGCGATGAGCTATACGATGTGCATCGGCTGCACGACCATGTGCGGGGTGCGTGTGCGCGTCGACAAGACGGCCAACAAGGTGCTGCGCGTTGCCGGCAATCCCTATTCCCCGATGAGCACGGACCCCTTCATCCCCTATGAGTCCTCGGTGGCCGAGAGTTTCGCCGCGATGGCCCAGGCGGGCAAGGGACAGGGGCTGACCAGCCGCTCCACCGCTTGCGGGCGCGGCAACGCCGTTCTCGAACAGGTGGACAATCCGCGCCGCGTGCTGCAACCGCTCAAGCGCGTCGGTCCGCGCGGGTCGGGCAAGTGGCAAACCATCAGTTTCGATCAGCTGCTCGAAGAAGTGGTCGAAGGTGGCGACCTGTTCGGCGAAGGCCCGGTTGCCGGTCTGCGCGAGATCCGCGATCTCGAGACACCCGCGCTTGAAGGCGCGCCGGAATTCGGCCCGCGCGCCAATCATCTGGTCTGGATGAACTGTGTCGATGACGGGCGGGACAGTTTCGTGTTGCGCTGGCTCAAGCAGAGCTTTGGCTCCAACAACTTCACCCGCCACGGCAGCTATTGTGGCGGGGCCTATCGCTCTGGCTCGGGGGCGATGTTCGGCAACTTCAAATCCATGCCGCACGCCAAGCCCGACTTTTCCAATGCCGAGTTTATCATTTTCGCCGGCACCGCCCCGGGCAACGCGGGCAACCCGTTCAAACGGATCGGCACCCTTGTCGCCAAGGCGCGCTCGGACGGTGATCTGAGCTATGTGGTGGTCGACCCTGTGCTCAACCATGCGCAGAACGGCCCTTCGGGCGAGCGGTCGCGCTGGCTGCCGATCAGGCCGGGCACGGATGGTGCGATGGCCATGGCGATGATGCGCTGGATATTCGAGAACGACCGCTATGATGCGGGCTATCTGGCGAACCCTTCGAAAGCGGCGGCAGATGCGGCGGGCGAGGCCAGTTGGTCGAACGCCACCCATCTTGTGATCACCGACCCCGACCACCCGCGCCACGGCCATTGCCTGCGCGGCTCCGACCTCGGGCTGCCGATCGAAGGCGAGGCCTATTCCGGTGCCGATCCCTTCATGGTGGCCTCGCCTGCCGGGGCCGTGCCAGCGGGCGCTGCGGCCGCGCCCTTGTTCCATGAGGGGATGGTCGAGACGGAGACCGGGCCGGTGGCGGTCAAGACCGCGCTCACCCTGCTGCGCGAAGAGGCCCTGTCGCGCGACATCGCGGATTATGCCACGGATTGCGGCATCCCCGAGGACAAGCTTATCGAACTGGCGCGGGAATTCACCAGCCACGGGCGCAAGGCCGCCGTCAGCAGCCATGGCGGCATGATGTCCGGCACCGGGTTCTATAATGCCTATGCGCTGATGATGCTGAACACGTTGATCGGCAATCTGAACTGGAAGGGCGGCACGATGATCGCCGGCGGCGGCTTCCCCGAGACCAAGGGGCCGGCCTATGACCTGAAGTCCTTCCCCGGCGCGGTGAAAGCCAAGGGGCTGCCATTCGGGCGCAACGTCCCCTACGAGAAAACCTCCGAATACAAGGCAAAGAAAGCCACGGGCGCTGCTTATCCGGCGGATGGGCCGTGGTATCCCAACGCGCCGGGTCTTGCGACGGAATGGATGTCGTCTCTGGTCAATGGCTATCCCTACAAGGCCGAGGCACTGATCTTCCGCAATACCAACCCGGTCTACGGCGTTCCGGGCGTGGCGCACCTGGTGGACAAGCTGAAAGACCCCGCCGTGGTCCCGCTGATCATCTCGATTGATCCGTTCATCAACGAAAGCTCGGCGATCTCGGATTACATCGTGCCGGACTCGGTGATGTACGAGACATGGGGCTTTACCAAGCCTTGGGGCGGGGTGGCGACGAAGGCCACCTGTGCCCGCTGGCCGGTGATCGAGCCGAAGATGGCGCAAAACGCCGAAGGCCAACGCATCGGCCTAGAGACATTCCTGATCGGTGTGGCCAAGCGCATGGGCTTGCCGGGCTTTGGCGACGAGGCCATTCCGGATGCGCAGGGCAAGATGCATCCGCTCAACCGCGCCGAGGACTGGTATCTGCGCGGGGCGGTGAATGTGGCCATGACCGGCGAACCCGTGTCTGATGCCACGGACGAGGATATCGAGTTGTCCAATGTCGCGCGTATTCTGGATGATCTGAAAGCCACGCTGAAACCTTCGGAATGGCGCAAGGCTGCGACGATCTATGCCAAGGGCGGGCGCTACGAGAACATCGAACACAGCTATCAGGGCGACCGGGCCAGCCATGCCTTTGACGCGCCGATGCTGGTCTGGAACGAGCAATTGGGATCGTTCCGCCGCGCCACCACCGGCACCGGGCTTCCGGGCACGCCGGCATGGCGCGCGCCGGAATTCGCCGATGGCACGAAAGTGAGCGACCACTACCCCCGCGAAGACTGGCCGATCCAGATCGTCAGTTTCAAATCCCCGTTGCAGAACTCCTACTCGGTCGGGGCGAAATCGCTGCTGCGGATCGTCGCCTCGAACCCGGTGAACGTGGGGCGGGCGCTGGCCGAGGCCCATGGCATCAAAACCGGCGACATGGTGCGGTTGACGACGCCCGGCGGCAGGCTTGAAAGCGTGGCCGTGGTGCGGGACGGCATCGCCGCAGACACGGTTGCCATCGAACACGGCTTTGGCCACCGGGGCTTTGGCGCGCAGGACATTACCATCGACGGCGCGACACTGGCGGCCGATCCGCGACTCGCGGCAGGCGTTTTGCTCAACGATATCGGGATGTTGGACCCGACACGGGAGAAGGCCGGCGTCTGGGTGGACCCGGTGTCAGGCACCGCCGTTCGGCAAGGGCTCCCGGCCCGGATCGAGCGTATCTGAAGGCGCGGAAATTCGATCTGCGCGTGCGGCCGGTCCGTTTATTTCCCTGGCGCCGGCCGCATTCTCAGAGCGGTTCCGGCTGAATCGTCCCGGTTTTCCGGATACCTGTTGCTTCTCGTCACGCGATCATATCGAGCGCGTGGCGCCGCGCGCAGAAGGTCTCTTCAGCCTCGGTCGGCGGGATGTTTCCAATCGGCCCGAGCGGGCGGCGGGTGTTGACCCAATCGACCCAGCCGAGGGTTCTTCCCCTGTTTCCGGCCGAGACCGGAGGGCGCGCCACCGAGATGGCTCTGGCAAGACGCCCCGCCCGAAACGGTGGGGCGTTTTGGGTAGTGGGGACTCAGAATGGGCCCCGCCTTACGCCCGGCCATGGCACAGCCGGTGCATTCAGCAGTTGGAAATCCTTCATAGTATGACGTTTCCTCCGCAATCCCGTGTATGAAGGCCCCGTGCACAGAAATGGATATTATCAAACCTTTCCGTGGCTTGGTGGCGGGGAGACAGGGATTCGAACCCTGGGAACGCTCTCACGCTCAACGGTTTTCAAGACCGCCGCATTCGACCACTCTGCCACCTCCCCGGCATCGCGGGGTGTAAGACGCGCGGCGCGGTCAGGCAAGGCCCCGCAGGGGAATTCTTGCCGAGTGCGCCGCGCCGTGCTTTTCATACCGCCGTGGCCGCGTTATGATCTGGCCAACGGTCGCTTCCCGCCGGCGGGTGGGGGTGGCTGCACGACCGGGACAACCGGCGCGGGGCGCACGCACGCTTGGGGGCGTCGGTCCGCCGACAGGCAAGGAACATGAAGATGGATCGAGTATTTCGTGCGATCGGGCGCCCGTTTTGTACAGGTGGCCGTCGCGTGCGTTTCGCGCTGTTTCTGGGCGTCGCCGGGGCACTGGCCGGCTGCGAGGAGGGCGCGCAGATGCCGGCCTTCCTGCAATCCAAGGACGCCGCCGAGGAAAGCGCGCCGGCCCAGAACACCCGCACCAAGCTGATCGAGCGCGACGTCGAGGCGCCCGAGGTGTTCCAGGTGACCGAAGCCGGTCTCTGGGACGGGCGGCCGTCGCTGGGCGGGGTCTGGGTCGCGCACCCGGACGTCAAGGACCCCGAGCGGGTGATCATCCGCAATTCCGCGAACGGCAAGTTCGTGATCGGCGCCCTGTTCCGGCGCGAGCGCGCGATTCCCGGCCCGCGCATCCAGGCCTCCTCAGATGCCGCCGCAGCGCTGGGGATGCTGGCCGGTGCGCCGGTCGAGTTGAACGTGACCGCGCTGCGCCGGGAAACCGTCGAGCCCGAACCCGCCCCCGAGGCGACCGAGCCGGACGCCCCAGAGGCCGCCGCAAAGGTCGAACAGACCACGCTTGACCCGGTCGCCGGAGCGGCGGCGGCAATCGAGGCCGCCGCGCCGACGAAGAAAACATCGAAGAAAACGGCGAAAAAGCCGGCGGCCAAAGCGAAAACACCTCCCGCGAAACCGGCCGCAGCCCAACCGGCCAAGCCGAAAGCCTCGAAGCTGAGCAAGCCCTTTATCCAGATCGGCATCTTCAGCGTGAAGGCCAATGCGGAACGGACCGCCAACCAGATGCGCGGGGCCGGCATGGTGCCCACCGTGCGCGAACAGGAATCGAACGGAAAACGCTTCTGGCGGGTTGTCGTCGGCCCCGCGCGGAACACCTCGGAACGCGCCACCCTCTTGAAGAAAGTGAAGGAAACCGGATTCTCGGATGCCTATGCTGTCACCAACTAACCCCCGCCTGACCCGGATCGCCGGGGCGCTGCGCCTGACCTCGGTCGCGTTCGCCGCCGCGCTTTTCGCCCTGCCCGCCTTGGCCTTCGAGACGCGCGGCAGCGCGGCCTATGTGCTCGACGTCGGCACCGGCACGGTACTGTTGTCGAAGGACGCGGACCAGCCGCGCCCGCCGGCCTCGATGTCCAAGCTGATGACGCTCTACGTCGCCTTCGAGGCGCTGCGGGACGGGCGGCTGACGCTGGACGAACGGCTGCCGGTCAGCGAACACGCGATGAGCTACAAGGGCTCGACCATGTTCCTCGACACCACCGACCGGGTCCGGGTCGAGGACCTGCTGCGCGGTATCATCGTGTTGTCGGGCAATGACGCCTGCGTGGTACTCGCCGAGGCGCTGAGCCCCGATGGCACCGAGGCCGGCTTTGCCCGCTACATGACCGAACGGGCACGGCAGATGGGCATGATGCACTCGACCTTTTCCAATGCCAACGGCTGGCCGGCGGCAGGGCACCTGATGTCCGTGCACGATCTGGCGATCCTGGCCACTCACATCATCACCGATTTCCCCGAGTATTACCCGCTATTCTCGGAAACCGAGTTCGCCTTTGACGGCCGCGCGCCCTCGAACACGCGCAACCGCAACCCGCTGCTGGGGCTGGGGATCGGCGCCGACGGGCTCAAGACCGGCCATACCGAGGAGGCCGGCTACGGCCTTGTCGGGTCAGCCAGCCAGGGCGGCCGCCGGGTGGTCTTCGTGGTCTCGGGTCTGAGCAGCAAGGAGGCGCGCGCCGACGAGGCCGAGGCCGTGGTTAACTGGTCGTTTCGCCAATTTGCCGAAAAGACTGTCCTCAACGCCGAAACGCCGATCGCCCAGGCCGAGGTCTTCATGGGACGCGACGCGACGGTAGGGCTGGTGGCGCCGGAGGACGTGAAAACCCTGCTGCCCGCCATCTCCGGGTCCGAAGTGCCGGCAGAGGTTGTCTATTCGGCCCCGATCAAGGCGCCGGTCACCCGGGGTCAGCAACTGGCCGAACTGGTGTTCGCCCCCGGCGACCTGGCCGAGGTGCGCTTTCCACTGGTGGCCGAACGTGACGTGCCGGTGGGCGGTTTCCTGGTGCGGGTGCAGACCGCGGCCAGCGCGCTCATCACGCGGTTCATCAACGGCCCCAAGGAGGTGATGTGACCGCGTCCGGCTGTTTCGTCACCTTCGAGGGGATAGACGGCTCCGGCAAATCCACCCAGGCCCGCCGCCTGGCCGAGGCGCTGCGCGCCGAGGGGCATGAGGTCGTGTTGACGCGTGAGCCCGGCGGTTCGCCCGGGGCCGAGGAGATCCGCCGCCTGGTGCTCGAGGGCGACCCGGACCGCTGGTCGGCGGAAACCGAGATCCTGCTGTTCACCGCCGCCCGCCGCGACCACCTGGAACGCACCATCACCCCGGCGCTGGCGGCGGGAAAGATCGTGATCTGCGACCGTTTCGCCGACAGTACCCGGATGTACCAGGGGCTGTCGCGTGGCGATCTGCGCGCGCAGGTGGACCAGTTGCATACCCTGATGATCGGGCGCGAACCGGACCTGACCCTGCTGATCGACATGGATCCCGAGACCGGGCTGGCCCGCGCCAGGGGCCGCCAGGGCCACGAAGAACGGTTCGAGGATTTCGGCCCCGAGTTGCAACGGCGGATGCGCGCCGGTTTCCTGGCCCTGGCCAAGGAATTCGCCGACCGTTTCCGCGTGATCGACGGCGCCCGCCCGGAGGCAGAGGTCGCCGCCGACGTGCTGGCCCGCGTGCGCGAGGCACTGGCATGAGCGACACGCCCCCGCCCCCCGACCAGATCGACGGCGCGCCACACCCCCGCGAGACCGTGCGGCTGTTCGGGCAGGACGCTGCCGAGGCCGCCTTCCTGTCGGCCTTCAATGCCGGGCGACTGCATCACGGCTGGCTGCTGACCGGCCCGCGCGGGGTCGGCAAGGCGACGCTGGCCTGGCGCATCGCGCGGTTCCTGCTGGCCACCCCCGAGGCCGAGGAGGACGGGCTGTTCGGCGCCCCGCCCCCGCCCGAGACGCTGGACGTGGACCCCGAACACCCGGTTGCGCACCGGCTGCTGGCGGGCTCTGATCCCGGGCTGGCCAGCATCACCCGCAGCGTCAACGAGAAGACCGGGCGGATGCGCGATGAGATCGTGGTCGAGGATATCCGCGCGCTGAACCGGTTTTTCGGGCTGTCGGCAGCGGATGGCGGGCGCCGCGTGGTGATCGTGGATTGCGCCGACGAGATGAACGTCAGCGCGGCCAACGCCCTGTTGAAGATGCTGGAAGAGCCGCCCGAGCGCACCACGCTCCTGCTGATCTCGCATCGGCCCTCGGGGCTGTTGCCGACGATCCGCTCACGCTGCCGGACGCTGCGCCTGTCGCCGCTGACGCCCGAGGACATGCGCGCGGCGCTGGAACAGGCCGGGGCCGAACCGCCGGAACATGCCGAGCACCTCGCGGCGCTGGCCGCCGGCTCGGTCGGTGCGGCACTGCGGATGACCGCCCTGAATGGCCTGGGGATCTATGCCGAGCTGATGGCGGTGCTGAACAGCCTGCCCCGCCTTGACCGGCCGCGCGCGCTGGCGCTGGCCGAGGCCGCCGCCCAGCGCGGCGCGGCGGACCGGTTCGAGTTGCTGCTCGACCTGATCGACACCGCGCTGGTGCGACTGGCCCGCACCGGCGCCACCGGCCAGCCCCCTGTGCCGGAGGCGGCCAGCGGCGAGGGCCAGATCCTCGCGCGCCTGTCGCCGGATGCCTATCGCGCGCGCGCCTGGGCCGATGCGGCGGCCGAGATCACCGCCCGCAGCCGCCACGGACGGGCGGTCAACCTTGACCCTGCCGCCCTTGTCCTAGATACGGTTTTCAAGATGCAGCACACCGCCGCAGGCTGAATCCGGCCACGGCAGGACGCGGCGCGCAGGAACCGAGCAGAAGCCGATGACCGAGACCACACAGACCCAGCCGCAGATCACCGACAGCCATTGCCACCTGGACTTTCCCGATTTCGAGGGACAGGTCGACGCGGTGATCGCGCGCGCCGCCAATGCCGGGGTCACCCGGATGGTGACGATTTGCACCAAGCTGCGCAACGAACCCGCCGTGCGCGCCATCGCCGAGGCCCATGCGCCCATCTTCTACGCCGCCGGCACCCACCCGATGAGCGTGGCGGAAGAGCCGATGGCCACGGTCGAGGAACTGGTCTCGTTGGCCCAACACCCGAAGTTCGTCGGCATCGGCGAGACCGGGCTTGATTATCACTACTCCGCCGAAAGCGCCTCGGTGCAGCAGGACAGCCTGCGCCTCCATATCGAGGCCTGCCGCCAGACCGGGCTGCCGCTGATCATCCATGCCCGCGCCGCCGATGACGATATGGCCCGCATCCTGACCGAGGAATACAGGAACGGCGCCTATTCCTGCGTGCTGCACTGTTTCTCCTCCGGCCCGGAGCTGGCGAAAACAGCTTTGGAGCTGGGCTTTTACCTGTCGATGTCGGGCATCGCCGCCTTCCCCAAGTCGAAGGAGCTGCGCGAGATCTTTGCCGCCGCCCCGATCGACCGCATCCTGGTCGAGACCGACTCTCCCTATCTCGCCCCGCCGCCGCATCGCGGCAAGCGCAACGAGCCGGCATTTTCCGCCCTGACCGCCCGCGTCGGCGCCGAGGTCTTCGGGCTGGACTATGCCGATTTCGCGGCCCGGACCCAGAGCAACTTCGACCGGCTGTTCACCAAAGTCGCCGCCTACGGGGCGACAGCATGACGGAGGGGTTGCGCTTTACCATCCTCGGCTGCGGCTCTTCCGGCGGGGTGCCGCGGCTGGGCGGGCACTGGGGCGATTGCGATCCCGGCAACCCGCGCAACCGCCGCCGCCGCTGTTCCATGCTGGTCGAGAGGGACGGACCCGAAGGCACCACCAGCGTGCTGATCGACACCAGCCCCGACATGCGCGACCAACTGCTCGATACCAATACCGGGCGGCTTGACGGGGTGGTCTATACCCATTCGCACGCCGACCATGTCCACGGCATCGACGACCTGCGGATGATCGTGTTCAACATGCGCGCGCGGGTGCCGGTCTGGGCCGATGGCGATACCCAGAACGCCCTGCTGGGCCGCTTCGGCTATGCCTTCGTCCAGCCCGAGGGCTCGCCCTATCCGCCGATCCTCGACCTGCGCACCATCAAGGGGGCGTTCGAGATCGACGGCCCCGGCGGTGCGATCCCGATCCTTCCGTTCCGGGTCGGCCACGGCTCGATCGACGCGCTGGGGTTCCGCATCGGCGGGCTGGCCTATCTGCCCGACGTGGCCGAGATCTATGACGACGCCTGGGCGGCGCTGCAGGGGCTCGATGTCTGGGTGCTCGACACCCTGCGCCGCGCGCCGCACCCGACCCATTCGCATTTCGCGCAATCGCTGGACTGGATCGCCCGCGCCGCCCCGAAACAGGCGGTTCTGACCAACATGCACATCGACATGGATTACGACACGGTCGAGGCCGAGACACCGGACCATATCACCCCGGCCTATGACGGCATGGTGATCCACCTGCCCGCCCCGAAACCGTGACCTTGACCGTGGTTTCGCCCCAGCTCCGCCCGCAGGCCCGTACCCGATGCTCCAGACCCTGATCGACGTCATCCTGCCGGTCTTCCTGGTGATCGGCGCCGGCTATGCCGCCACCCGGGCGGGATACCTGGCCAGCGACCATATCGACGGGCTGATGCGCTTTGCCCAAAGCTTCGCGGTGCCCTGCCTGCTGTTCGCGGCGATCTCGCATATCGACCTGAAGGCCGGGTTCAACCCGCGCCTGCTGGTCAGCTTCTACACCGGGGCGCTCACCTGTTTCGGGCTGGGCGTGCTGGGCGCGCGGGTGTTCTTCAAACGGGACTGGGAGGATTGCATCGCCATCGGCTTTGCCTGCCTGTTCTCCAACTCGGTGCTGATGGGCCTGCCGATCACCGAGCGCGCCTACGGGCCCGACAACCTTGTCGGCAACTATGCCATCATCGCCTTTCACTCGCCGTTCTGCTATGGCGTCGGCATCACCACGATGGAGATCGTGCGCAATCGCGGCAACGGCGGCCCCCGCATGGTCCGCGCGGTGCTGACCGCGATGTTCCGCAACGTGCTGATCCTCGCGATCCTGCTGGGGTTCATCGTGAACCTTTCCGGCATCCGCCTGCCCGGCGCCGTCGATGACGCGCTGGCGCTGATCATCCGCGCAGCACTTCCCACCGCGCTCTTCGCGCTGGGCGGCGTGCTGGTGCAGTACCGCCCCGAGGGCGATCTGCGCGCCATCCTCATGGTCTGCGCGCTGGGGCTGCTGGTGCACCCGGCGATCACCTGGACCCTGGGCCGCAGCCTGTCGGTGCCGCCGGACCTGTTCCGCTCGGGCGTGCTGACCTCGGCAATGGCGCCGGGGGTCAATGCCTATATCTTTGCCAATATCTATGGCCGGGCCAAGCGCGTCGCCGCCTCCTCGGTGCTGATCGCCACCGGTGCCTCGCTGTTTACCGTCTGGCTCTGGCTCTACGTGCTGGGATAGCCGCGCCCGGCGTGATCCCAGACAAGGGTCAGCCGACGATCCCGTAGCCTCCGTCGATCAAGTGAACACCGCCGGTCACGTTGGCGGCCTCGCGGCTGGCCAGAAAGACGGCATAGGCCCCGACATCCTCGATGCTGCTCAGGTGATGGGTGGGCGCGCGTTCGGCGGCGGCGTCCAGCAGCGCGTCGAACTCGGCCAGCCCCGAGGCCGCGCGGGTCTTCAGCGGTCCCGGCGACAGCGCATGGACCGAGATGCGCTTTGGCCCCAGCTCGGCGGCGGCATACCGCACCGAGGCCTCCAGCGCCGCCTTGACCGGCCCCATCAGGTTGTAATGCTCGACCACCCGCGTGGCGCCCTGGAACGAGACCGTCATGCAGGTGCCGCCGATCTCCATCAGCGGTTCGGCGCGGCGGATCATCCGCAGGAAGGAATGCACCGAAACGTCCATCGCCAGCCCGAAGCCCTTGGCCGAACTGTCGATCACCCGCCCGTGCAGGTCGTCGCGCGGCGCAAAGGCGATGGAATGCAACAGCGTGTCCAGCCGCCCCCAGCGCTTGGTGATCGCCTCGAACACCGCCGCCTCCTGCGCCGGGTCCTGCACGTCGAGCGGCAGGATCAGCTCGGCGCCCAGCTCCTCGGCCAGCGGCCGCACGTAAGGTTCTGCCTTGTCGTTGAGATAAGTGATGGCCAGATCGGCCCCGGCTTCGCGCAGCGCCCGCGCACAGCCATAGGCGATCGAATGGTCGTTGGCGATGCCGACCACCAGCGCTTTCTGACCTTGAAGGGAAAACATCGGCCCACTCCTGTGCTGTGTTTCGCTGCACTGCAGCACGACCATGTAACGCCGGACCGCCCCGCGTGCCAAGCCATCCGGGGCCGGGGCGGGCTGCGGCAAGCTGCCTCGCCCGTCTGTCGCTTGACTTGCCCCCGCCTGCCTGCCAAATGAGCGGTACACCATAACCCGCAACCGGGCGTTCCGTGGGCGCCAAACTGACGAGGAGTGCCAGACATGGCCCAAATCTCACTCACCTTTCCCGATGGCAATTCACGCAAGGTCGACGCCGGCATCACGCCCGCGCAGGTCGCTGCCGACATATCGACCTCGCTGGCCAAGAAGGCGATCAGCGCCACGGTGAACGGCCGGCACTGGGATCTGCAATGGCCCATCGAGGCCGACGCCGAGATCGCCATCCACACCATGAAGGACGAGCCGCAGGCGCTGGAACTGATCCGCCACGACCTCGCCCACATCATGGCCCGCGCCGTGCAGGAGATCTGGCCCGGCACCAAGGTCACCATCGGCCCAGTGATCGACAATGGCTGGTACTATGATTTCGACCGCGACGAGCCGTTCACGCCCGAGGATCTCGGCGTGATCGAGAAGAAGATGAAAGAGATCATCAACCGCCGCGATCCGGTCACCACCGAGATCTGGGAGCGCGCGCGCGCGATCGAGTATTACAAGGCCAACAACGAGCCCTACAAGGTCGAGCTGGTCGAGGCGATCCCCGGCGACGAGCCGCTGCGCATGTACTGGCACGGCCATTGGCAGGATCTCTGCCGGGGTCCGCACCTGCAGCACACCGGCCAGGTTCCCGGCGATGCCTTCAAGCTGATGAGCATCGCCGGTGCCTACTGGCGCGGCGATTCCAACCGCGAGATGCTGCAACGGATCTATGGCGTGGCCTTCCAGAACAAGGAAAAGCTGAAAGCCTACCTGCACATGCTGGAAGAGGCCGCCAAGCGCGACCACCGCAAGCTGGGCAAGGAAATGGACCTGTTCCACATGCAGGAAGAGGCCCCGGGCCAGGTGTTCTGGCATCCCAACGGCTGGACCGTCTACACCACGCTTCAGGATTACATGCGTCGCCAGCAGAAGCGCGACGGCTATGTCGAGGTGAACACGCCGCAGGTGGTCGACCGCAAGCTGTGGGAAGCTTCGGGCCACTGGGAGAAATACCAGGAGCACATGTTCATCGTCGAGGTCGACGAGGAGCACGCGCGGGAGAAATCGGTCAACGCGCTGAAACCGATGAACTGCCCCTGCCACGTGGAAATCTTCAAGCAGGGGCTGAAATCCTATCGCGACCTGCCCCTGCGCATGGCCGAGTTCGGATCCTGCAACCGCTATGAACCCTCGGGCGCGCTGCACGGGATCATGCGCGTGCGCGGCTTTACCCAGGACGATGCGCATATCTTCTGCGAAGAGGACCAGATCGCCGCGGAAACCGAGAAGTTCATCAACTTCCTCAGCGGCATCTACCGCGATCTCGGCTTTCCCAGCTACAAGATCAAGTTCTCGGACCGCCCCGACATGCGGGCCGGCTCGGACGAGGTCTGGGACCGTGCCGAAGAGGCGCTGCTCGCGGCCACGCGCAAGGTCACCAATGACATCGAACTGAACCCGGGCGAAGGCGCCTTTTACGGGCCCAAGCTGGAGTTCGTCCTGACCGACGCCATCGGGCGCGACTGGCAATGTGGCACGCTGCAGGTGGATTTCGTCCTGCCCGAGCGGCTGGACGCCACCTATATCGGCCAGGACGGGGCCAAGCATCGCCCGGTCATGCTGCACCGCGCCACGCTGGGCAGTTTCGAACGCTTCATCGGCATCCTGATCGAGGAACACGCCGGCAAGCTGCCGTTCTGGCTGGCCCCGCGTCAGGTCGTGGTCGCATCGATCACCTCGGAGGCCGACGATTACGTCGCCGAGGTGGTGACACAACTGCAGGCCGCCGGTGTCCGCGCCGAGGCCGATATCCGTAACGAGAAGATCAACTACAAGGTCCGCGAACACTCCGTCGGCAAGGTGCCGGTGATCCTTGCCGTCGGCCATCGCGAGGTCGAGGAGCGCACCGTCTCGGTCCGCCGCCTCGGCGAGAAGCAGACCAGCGTTCAATCGCTTGAGGATGTTACAGCCGCGCTCGGACGCGAGGCAACGCCGCCCGACCTTCTGTAACATTTGCCGGTCACAGCCTGTCATTCGGCCCGCTTCGGCGGGCCGAATTGTAACGTTCGGCCGCTTTTTGCCGAAAATCGCCCCCGATTCCCCCCGAAACCATCACATGCCCTGACGCCAACGTGACGCACGCCGTCGTGAGTTCACTGGGGCCGGGTCCCCGCGCTACAGTCTCCCTGCGACATCGAAAGCCACTTGCGTGAAACAGAGGAGACTCGCAATGAACACCACCATCAAGACTCTCGCCGTTGCCGGCGCCGTCGCCGCAGCCATGACCGCGGCCACCAGCCACGGTGCCTCGGCGCAGGCCAAGGAAAAGTGCTATGGCGTGTCGATGGCCGGTCAGAACGACTGTGCCGCCGGCCCCGGCACCACCTGCGCCGGCACCTCCAAGGTCGACTACCAGGGCAATGCCTGGAAACTGGTCGACGAGGGCACCTGCGCCTCGATGGAACTTCCGGCGATGGCTGACGGTTCCGCGCGCATGGGCTCGCTGGAGCCGCTCGAGCGCGACATGCCGGCCTCCTGAGCCGTTTCCCGGGTGGCGCGCCGTGATGCGCCGCCCGGTTTCCCTTTCCGCAGGAGATCCGCCATGCTGGACCAGACCGCCCGGCCCTCGCGCCTGCCCCATGCCGCCGGCGTCGGCTACAAGCCACAGCATTTCGCCGCCCTCACCGCCGATCCCGGCGCCGTGGGCTGGCTGGAGATCCACGCCGAGAACTACATGGGCGACGGTGGCCGCCCGCTGGCGCAACTGCGCCACCTGGCCGAAGACTTCCCGATTTCGGTGCATGGTGTCGGCCTGTCCATCGGCGGCGAGGATGCCCTCGACCCCGCTCACCTGGCGCGACTGAAGCACCTGTGTAACTGGCTGAAGCCGGCCAGCTTTTCCGAGCACCTGGCCTGGTCCACCCATGACAGCGCCTTTCTGAACGACCTGCTGCCCCTGCCCTATACCGACGCCACGCTGACGCGCGTTGCCGATCACATCGACCAGGTCCAACAGGTTCTGGGCCGTCCCATGCTGCTGGAAAATCCCTCCAGCTACCTCGCCTTTGCCGAGAGCACCTGGTCCGAACCCGATTTCCTGGCCGAGATCGCCCGCCGCACCGGCTGCGGGCTGCTGCTGGACGTCAACAACGTCTTTGTCTCGGCCACCAACCTCGGGTTCTCGCCACAGGGGTATATCGACGCCTTTCCGCTCGACCCGGTGGGCGAGATCCACCTGGGCGGCCACGACGAACAGACCGACGACCACGGCGCGCCGCTGTTGATCGACAGCCACGGGCGCGAGATCGCCGATCCGGTCTGGGCGCTGCTCGACCATACCCTAACCCGCTCCGGCCCACGCCCGGTGCTGATCGAATGGGACACCGACGTGCCCGACTGGTCGGTGCTCGAGGGTGAGGCCGCCCGAGCCCATGTCGCGCTGCACCGGGTGCCGGCATGACTGTCACCCAATCCGAGTTTCGCGCCGCCCTGACCGACGCGCAGCTGTCCGTCCCCGAGGGGCTGCGCGATGGTGCGGCCCGTCCCGCCGGGCGCCGCTTCGACGTCTATCGCAACAATGTCGCCGTCTCGCTGACCGAGGCGCTGCACGAGGGGTTCCCGGTGATCGCCAGGCTTCTGGGCAAGACCAACATGGACGGGCTTGCCGGGCTGTTCCTGCGCGCGCACCCGCCGCAATCGCCGCTGATGATGCACTATGGCGACGCCTTTCCCGGTTTCCTCGCGGACCTCGAGCAACTGTCGCATCTCGGCTACCTGCCGGACGTGGCGCGGCTGGAGCTGGCCCTGCGGCGCGCCTATCACGCCGCCGACGCCGCGCCGATCGACCCCGCCCGCCTTGCGCAGATCGCCCCCGAGGACCTTCTGAGCGCGCGGCTGGGGTTTGCCCCGGCGGTTACCCTGCTGCGCTCGCCCTGGCCGATTTTCGACATCTGGCGCTTCAACACCCAACCCGATGCGCCGCAACCGCGCGCGGTGGCGCAAGACGTTCTGATCACCCGCCCCGACTTCGATCCCGCGCCGCACCTGCTGCCGCCCGGCGCGGCGGCCTGGATCGCGGCGCTGATCGCCGGCGAGACATGGTCGGCCGCCGATGACGCCGCCCGCGCCGAGGTGCCCGATTTCGATCCCGCCGCCCCGCTGACCCTGCTGGTTCAGGGCGGCGCGATCACCCATCTGACCCTGAAAGGATAACCCGATGCAGGCGCTGCTCCGGCTTCACGACATGGCTTTCGACATCATCGACCGGGCCGCCGGCACATGGCTGATGCCGTTGCTGGCGCGCTTTACCTTCGCCGCGACGCTGCTGGTCTACTTCTGGTCCTCGGCGATGACCAAGCTGGGCGATGGGCCGCTGGGCCTGGTTCGCCCCTCGGTCGGCGCCTATGCGCAGATCTTTCCACGGCAGTTGGAGGCGGCAGGCTATGACGCCGGTCAGCTTTCCATACTGCACTGGCTGGTCGTCATGGCCGGCACCTGGGCCGAGTTCCTGTTGCCGACGCTGGTGGTGCTGGGGCTGGCGACGCGGCTGGCCGCGCTCGGCATGATCGGATTCATCACGATGCAATCGCTGACCGACATCTACGGGCACGGGGCCGATGCCGCCACCATCGGAGCATGGTTCGACCGGCTGCCCGACGGGGTGATCCTCGACCAGCGGCTGTTCTGGGGCTTCACCCTGGTCTACCTGGTGGTCCGGGGCGCCGGGGCGCTCTCGCTCGACGCGCTGCTGCGGTGGCGCACGGTCCCCGTGCCGGCCTGATCGGCGCGGTCGAAGGCGCCCTAGAAATGCGCCTTGGGTTCGTCAGGCTTGCCGGCGGCCAGCGCCAGCACCCCGCCCAACCCGACAAAGGCGATCGGGAACATGGTAAAGACGTTGAAGCCGAAGGCGTAATACATCCCCCCCGTCGACAGCAGCATCAGGATACCGCCCCAGAGCGCCCGGGCCCGCGCCATCGCGCCACCGGCAATCGCCAGCAACGGAGACAGCAGAGAGGCAGCGCGGATCACCTCGACATCGGCGACCTGCTCGGCCAGCCCCTCGATCTCGCCGAAATGCTCGACCGCCTGGGTATAGCCATAGCTGAAAAAGCCCACGATCATGCCGACGATCCCGCCGATCAATCCAAGGACAAGGGCCGCGTTGCGCATCCGTTCTCTCCTGTCATTTGTCCCGACATAAGCGCGGTGTCAGTCCACGCCAAGCCCCGCCCGCACCTGCGGCCCCCAGCCAAGGTGCAGCGTACCCTCCGCGTCGATCAGCGGCCGCTTCATCAGCGTCGGGTGATCGGTGAGCAATTCCAGCGGATCGCGGGCGCGCTCCGACTCGTCCAGCCCTCGCCAGGTGGTCGAGCGGGTATTGAGCAGGTCTTTCCCGAACTGGTCGAAAGCCGCGCGCAACACGGCCTCGGGCACCCCCTCGGCGCGGACATCGACGAATCGCGCGTCGGGCAAGGATTTCAATGCCTTGCGGCAGGTATCGCAGGTTTTCAGCCCGTACAGGATCATCTTTCGCCCCCATGCATTTCTGCGGAAATATCCGGCGGGGCTGCGAAAATCATCCCCTTTTTCTTGATTTTTATACAAGCCGTGCAATCCTGAGGCTGCGCTGCCGCCGATCAGACACCCGCCTATGACGCCATACGCCGGTTTTCTGTGAGACCGGCGCGCCCCCGTGCGATTGCGACGCGCGGGGACCAGTGCAAGTCAGAAGGAGACACGGGACATGCCGACAGGCACCGTGAAATGGTTCAATACCACCAAGGGTTATGGCTTCATCGCCCCGGACGAGGGCGGCAGTGATGTGTTCGTGCACATCTCGGCCGTCGAACGATCCGGGCTGACGGGTTTGGCGGACAACCAGAAGGTTTCGTTCGAACTTCAGGACGGGCGGGATGGCCGCCAGATGGCAGCGGATCTGAAACCCCTGTAGATCCAGCCTCTTGTTTCAAAAAGGAATTGCCCCGTCCCGACCGTCGCCGGGGCGGGCGCCCGGCCCGGTGTTGTCGGACAGTGTACCGGGGCATCCCGGAAATGGGCGCCGCCCCACCGCCGGGAGGATTGGCAGCAGCGCAACGCCCTGGGGCAGGAGGAGAGATCGCCCTTGGATGCGTCGAATATAGCAGATTTCCGGCATTCCGTGTAGCCCGGCGCTATACACCCTGCGCCAACACCTCCCGCGTGCGCGTGCAGCGCCGCCCACCATGGAACCCGTCAAGCAGGGCCGCGAACGCTGCGCCGCCCCCGGCCGCCTCGAACAGCGTTGCCGAGGATCGCAGCTTCATCGCGTCGACCGGACCGAGAATCGCCTCGGCCGCCGCACCTTGATGGGCCAACAACGCCTCGGCGCAGGCGCGCAGCCGCGGCCCCAGCACCGGATCGGCCAGATAGGCCCGCGCCTCGTCCAGCCCCGAAATACCGTAATACTGCGCCGTGGCCGACCGCCCCAGCCCGCGCAACTGGGGAAAGATGAACCACATCCAATGGCTGACCTTGGCCCCGGCGGTCAGCTCCGCCAGCGCGGTCTCATAGGTTTCGGCCTGGGCCTGGTGGAACCGGGACAGATCGGACATGGAAGAAGGATAGCGCGAAACCGCGCCGCCCCAAAGCCCCGGGGCGAACTTGGGCAGACGACCGCATCGACCGTCTCGCCTTTAAGGCCGACCTTGCCCTCCATGGCCCCCGTTTCACCGTTACCGACCGGGAGGTTGCGGATCGCCTCGCGGCCCGTGCCTGGTCGGTTTGATCGGATCAGGGGGCTCCCCTTCGGCCCGTGCGCCGGTCGCTGACACTGCGGTCAGGACATGCGCACGGCGCGGAGAGGCCCTGGCAGGACGCAACAGGATTCAACATTCTTTTTGGGTTTTGTTGGATTTATGTTGGTTATCACTTGGCTTTCCGTCGCTTTTCATGCCCTTTCAGGCAGGAACCGCATGGTTCTCGGGTCCAAACAGAGCGAGGCCATGGAAAGGCGATCGAACCACAGGCAGAAAGAGATTCTCGAAGAGCTGCGGCGTTCGGGCGGTTCAATGCGAATCCACGCCCTGGCTGAGCGGTTGCAGGTCACCGAGGAGACAGTGCGCCGAAACCTGCGCAGGCTGGCCGATGACGGGATCGTCGAACGCGTGCACGGCGGCGTCCGCCTCATCCGGGAAACCGGCGAGGCCGACTTCAACGCGCGTTTCCGGGAAAACCCCGAGGCGAAACAACGGATCGCCCGCCACGTCGCCGCCATGCTGCCGCACGAGGCCTCGCTGTTTCTGGACATCGGCAGCACCACCGCCCATATCGCCGACGCCCTGCGCGATCACAGGCGGCTGGTCGTCGTCACCAACTCGGTCTATGTCGCCTTCCGCCTGGCCACTCGCAACGAGAACCGCGTCTTCATGGCCGGCGGGATGCTCAGACCGCATGACGGCGGCGCCTTCGGGAGCGACGCGATGACCTTTGCCACGAACTTCAAGACGGATTTTGCGGTCCTGTCCTCGGCCGGGATCACCCCCAAGGGATTCATGCTGTTCGACCTGGACGAGGCGCGGTTCTCGCGCCTGATCATGCAGCAGGCCACCACCTGCATCATGGCCGCGGATTCCAGCAAGTTCGGACGCGAGGCCCCGGTGGATATCGGTCACCCGTCACAGGTCGATTGCCTTGTCTGCGACACACCGCCCCCGGCCGAAATCGAAACCGCCGCCCGAACGTCATGGGGCACAGAAATCCAGATTGCGAAATAGGAAAGCCGATGTCCCCCTCACTCGACCAGGTCCGCGAGATCGCCGAACACATCACCCAACAGGCCAGTTCCATTCCGATGGCGCATTTCCGCGCCCCGCTGGACATCATCGCCAAGGCCGACGCCAGCCCGGTCACCATCGCCGACCGCAAGACCGAGGCCTTCATCCGCGAGGAATTGGCGCGCCACTTTCCCACGCATGGAATCTTCGGCGAGGAATACGGGATCTCCGGCTCGCTCAAGGGCGAAACCTGGATCATCGACCCGATTGACGGAACGCGGTCCTTCATCACCGGCAGCCCGCTGTTCGGGATGCTGCTGGGCTATCTCGTCGAGGGGGTGCCGAAACTGGGGCTGGTCCGCATGCCCGCGCTGGACGAAACCTATGTCGGCATCCCCGGCCAGGGCGCAACCCTCAACGGCCAGCCGATCCGCTGTCGCGACACCACCGCGCTGAACGAGGCGATGGTCTACGTCAACGAGGCCGAGCGCATTCACGCCGCCGCCCCCGAGCTGTTCACGCGCCTTTGCAACGTGGGGCACACCCGGCGCATGGGGTACGATTGCTACCCCCACGCGATGCTGTCCGCCGGCCTGATCGACAGCGTCGTCGATTACGGGCTGGAACCCTATGACTTCCTGCCGCTGGTCGGCCTGGTCCGCGCGGCCGGCGGCGTCATCACCGATTGGGACGGCAAGGACTTGAGCCTGGAGTCCGATGGAAAGGTTGTGACCTCGGCCACGCCGGAACTGCATGGCCAGATGCTGGAGCTGCTCAACCGCTGACCGACCGGGGTCGGGACAAGCGGGTGATCTTTGCGGTCGACCACTCGAAATTCGTGGATGAGGAGGGCGCCGGATTGCTGGGCCTGGGCACCATCGCGCCACGGCCGGTCATCGTCACCGATCGCCCCCCCGCCAGGGGCGCCCCGCAAATCGCCGAACTGGCCGAGGTCATCGTCGCCGGCTGACACCAATGGGTCGGCCCGCCCCCAAACGCGAGCTCCCCCAACGGCGCGGGGTCATCACCCGCCGATGCCCCCTGCCCCCTCCGATTGACAGTCGAGCGCCACGCAACTTAAAGGAAAGTAGAGCAGGAGGGTAAGACCATGGCCGACGATTTCGCATATGGAATGGCGCGGGGAACCGTGAAGGTCCTCCAATCAGCGCTGGATAAAGCAAATGCCAAGATCCGCGATCTCACTGATCAATGCTGGGATCACTTTAGGACTACTTGGGAGTGGAATATCGTCGCAAAGGGGAGGGAGGCGGAAAACGAGTACCTTCTGAAACTTCTGTACGAGGCGCATGGAGGTCCGGAAAACAACCCGGCCCGAAAGCAGGCCTACAAGGACAGCGATCCGTTCCGAATACCGAACGGGCCGCGGGCCGGCCAGAGGGCTCAAATGCGGGACCACATACTCATGATGGGCATGGTAAAAGCTGCTAAGAAAGCTCCCGACAGCGTGCATTCAGTAAAGCGCATACGGTCTTTCATAAAAACGATACAAGTGTTCAAGTAAGGAGGGGATCCCCTCCTTACTTCCTTTCTGGGGAGGAACTGCTAGAATTTGGGTCACCACCTGCGCCGCCGCCATTATTGGTGGCTTTCAATTCACTCGCGGCACCTTTAGCAGCCGTACTACCAGTAACTTGCTGGATCCGGCTCTCAGCCTGGCTGTTGAGAATTCCGACAGCGTATTGGCTATCACGCTCTTCGTTGAGCTGTTCACCACCTTGGCCGAACCAACGGGTCACGCGATCAGGAACCTGAGTGATCAATTGGAAGGATCGAATGGCCAACCGGCCCCGCGCGACCGCCCGGATCAGTCCCGCCAATCGCCCCGGCACTTGCCCCCGTTCCACCCGGGCGGCGTTTCCCCGGGGGCAAACCCGACACAAGGGACGTCGCATCGCAGGCGTTTCTGCATCGCACCGGGCATCGCAGCCAGGCTGAACGCCACCGCACAAGGGCCGGCGATCCGGCCCCGTCACGAGGAGTCACGATTACTGTTCCGGGGGGTGATGGTGCGGTCGAGAAGACTCGAACTTCCACGGGTGTTACCCCACAGCGACCTCAACGCTGCGCGTCTACCAATTCCGCCACGACCGCACATCGGGCTGGTGTGCGGGCGATATAGACGAGCCTCCCGGTGATGTGAAGGGCAAATCGCACCGATCTTTCACCTCGGGGATGTTCCGGTGCATGGCCCTGTGCTAGCGGTGCCCGCGAACGCCCGAAACCCGCACCCGGAGCCCGCATGACCCAACCCAGCCCCGCCACCGCCCTGCAGATCGACATCGCCTCCGACGTGGTCTGCCCGTGGTGCATCATCGGCTTCCTGCAATTGCGCCGTGCCCTGTCCGACAGCGGCAGGTCGGTGCGGTTGCGCTGGCACCCGTTCGAGCTCAACCCCGAGATGCCGCCCGAGGGGCAAAACCTGCGCGAGCACGTGTTCGAGAAATACGGTGCCAGCCCCGAGGACAGCCGCAAGTCGCGCGAGACCCTGGTCGCGCTGGGGCAGGAGCTGGGCTTTCCCTTCCGGTTCAGCGACGACAGCCGCATCGTCAATACCTTCGCCGCCCATCAACTGCTCGACTGGGCCGAGGGCGAGGGCCGCCAGCACGACCTCAAGATGGCGCTGTTCCAGGCCTATTTCTCGAACGGCGAGGATGTCTCGGACCCCGCCGTGCTGGAACGCGCCGCCATCGCCGCCGGATTGGACGGGCCAGCCGCCCGCCGCGCGCTGGACAGCGGCGCCCATGCCGGTGCCGTGCGCGCGAAACAGCGAATCTGGGCCGAGCGCGACGTGCACAGCGTGCCCACCATGGTGTTCGGACAGAAATACATGGTCAGCGGCGCACATGGGGTGGACGGGTTCGCCACCCTTCTCACCCGGCTGGCGGACGAGGGGCTCTGATCCCCCTCACTGGTGGCGCAGCGCCTCGATCGGGTCGAGCCGCGCCGCCCGCCGCGCCGGGAAATACCCGAACACCACCCCCACCAGCGCCGAAAAGGCAAAGGCCCCCAGCACCACCACCGGGTCGGGGGTGAAGGGAATCACCATGAACCGCGCCGCCAGCGCCGCCAGCGACAGGCCCAGCGCGATTCCCATCAGCCCGCCCATCAGCGACAGCACGATCGCCTCGACCAGGAACTGCTGCAACACCTGCCGCGCCTGCGCCCCGACCGCCAGGCGAATGCCGATCTCGTGGGTGCGCTCGGTGACGCTCACCAGCATGATGTTCATGATGCCGATGCCGCCCACCAGCAGGCTGACCGCCGCCACCGCCGCCAGCAACCCGGTCAGCACGTCGGTGATCCCGGTCAGCATGCTGGCCAGCTGCTTCATGTCCATCACGTTGAAGTCATCCTCTTCGCCCGCCCCGATCCGCCGGATCTCGCGCAGCACCGCCTCGATCTCGCCCTTGGCCAGATCGGTCGAGGCGCCGTCGCGCACCGCCGCATAGATCATGTTGACGTTGCTGTTGCCCGCGATCCGGCGCTGAAAGGTCCGGATCGGGATCATCACGATGTCGTCCTGGTCGCTGCCGAAGCTTGACGCCCCCTTGGCCTCGAGCACGCCGATCACCTCGCAGGACATGGATTTCAGGCGGATCTTGTCGCCCACCGGATCGGTGTTGCCGAACAGCTCCTGCCGCACCGTCTCGCCCAGGATGCAGACGGCGCGCCCGCCCTGCTCCTCGCCGGTGGCAAAGCGGCGCCCCAGCACCACCGGCCAATCGGTCGCGTCCAGATAGGCATTGCTTACCCCCCAGACCGCGGTGCGATAGTTCACGTTGCCAGCGACCGCGCTCATCTGGCTCTGTTCGGCGGCGCTGGCGGTCTCGACCGCCGGCACCTCGCGAATCAGCCGTTCCACGTCGCGCAGGTCGAACGGGCGCTCGCTGGTGCTGGAACTGCGCGGTCCCATGGCGGCCTGCCCCGGACGGATCATCAGCACGTTGGTACCCAGCTTGGCCACGTCCTGCGTCACCTGCGCCGAGGACCCCTGCCCGACCGTGACCATGGCGATTACCGCCGCCACCCCGATCACCACGCCCAGCACGGTCAGGAACGAGCGCAGCGCGTTGCGCCAGATCGCCCGCACCGCCAGCCGGATCGTCTCACCCAGCATCGCGCGCCCCCCGCTCCGTCGGCCGATCCTCGGCGATCCTGCCATCGACCATCCAGATCAACCGGTCGGCATAGGCGGCCATGTCCTCCTCGTGGGTGACCATGACGATGGTCAATTCGCGCTCGGCCCGCAGCCGCACCAGCAGGTCCATGATCTCGGCCGAGCGGTGGGTGTCGAGGTTGCCGGTGGGCTCGTCCGCCAAGAGCACCTCGGGCGATCCGGCCAGCGCCCGGGCGATGGCGACGCGCTGTTGTTGCCCGCCCGACAGCTCCGAGGGCTCATGATCGGCGCGCTGCGCCAGCCCCACCTGTTCCAGCGCCTCCAACGCCCGCGCGCGCCGCTCGGCCGCGCCCATCCCCTTGTAGATCAGCGGCAGCTCCACGTTCTCCAGCGCCGGCGTGCGCGGCAACAGGTTATAGCCCTGGAACACGAAGCCCAGGTAATGCCGCCGGAGCAGCGCCCGCTGATCCTGGTCCAGCCCGGCCACGTCGACCCCGTTGAACAGGTATTCGCCCGATGTCGGGCTGTCGAGGCAACCGATCACGTTCATCGCGGTCGACTTGCCCGAGCCGCTCGGCCCCATGATCGCCACGAACTCGCCGGCGCGGATCGTCAGGTCGATCCCGTCCAGCGCCCGCACCTCGGCCTCGCCCCGGCCATAGACGCGGGTAATGTCGCGCAGCGCGATCACCGCCGGGGTGTCTCCGGGCACCGGCTCAGCCCCCCTCGCCGAGGATCACAAGCTCACCCGCGCTGAGCTCACCGCTGCGGATCTCGGTCAGGCTGCCGTCGCTTTGGCCCGGCTCCACCGGCACCTCCACCGGCGCACCGTCGCGCAGCACCCAGATCGACTTGCCGCTGGCCCGCGCGCCCGCGTCGGGCCGGTGCGGCATGATCATGCTCAGCAACCCGCCACCGCCTTCGCTGTCCTCTTCCACCTCCACCACCGGGGCATAGCGCAGCGCTGCGTTGGGCACCGCCAGCACACCCTGCAGTTCCGCGACGATGATATCGGCGGTTGCCGTCATGCCGGGCCGCAGCGACAGGTCGTCGTTGCGCACCGCCAGCACGGCGGTATAGCTGACCACCCCCTCGACCGTCTCCGAGGCATAGCGGATGGTCTTGATCTCGGCCGGAAAGCTGCGGTCGTCATAGGCATCGACCGTGAACACCACCCGGTCCCCCTCCGAGATCGCGCCGATATCGGCCTCGTCCACCGCCACCTGCACCTCCATCTCGGTGAGGTCCTCAGCCACCGTGAACAGCACCGGCGCGGTCAGCGCCGAGGCGACGATCTGGCCGACGTCCGCCGCCCGGTCCAGCACCACCCCGTCGATCGGCGAACAGATACAGGCCTTGTCCAGGTCGGCCTGCACCAGCCCGCGCTGCGCCCGCGCCAGCTCCAGGTTGGCCTCGGCCACCGTCACCTCGGCGGCGGCGCGGTCAAAGGCCGCCCGCTGCGCGATCAGGCTCTGGTGGCTGGTCACCCCGCGCGCGTCCAGTTCGGCGGCCCGGTCATAGTTGTCGCGCGCCTCGACCAGCGTGGCGCGGGCGCGCTCCAACTGCGCCTGCGCGGCGGTCACATTGGCCTCGGCCACCGCCAGCTCCGCCTCCAGCTTGGTGGTGTCGAGCGTGGCCAGAACCTGCCCGGCCTTGACCATGTCGTTGTAATCCACCGCGACCCCGCGCAACGTGCCCGACAGCTCTGACGAGATTTCGACCAGGTTGGTCGGCTCCACCGTGCCCGTCGCCGTCACCGTCACCACCAGGTCGGCCAGGCTCGCCGGCGCGGTGCGATAGGCCGCCCCATCCTCACCCGGACCCAGGGCGCGCCACAGGGTGACCCCGCCGACCACGACAACCGCCAGCCCCAGCCCCCAAAGCCATCCGCGCCACCGCCCCCGGCGCCGCCCAAGCCCCAGCCGCGCCTCGATCTCGGCCGCCTTCACCGTGTTGTCCTTCGCCTCACCTGTCGCCATCGGCCTCGCCCCGTTGCTCATTCCCTTTTGCCGCACCGTCGCACCGACCGCGTTGATCTGTATCACCTGCAGGTTCGGGCCTGACATTTCCCTCGCCCAAGGGTATCACCACCCCCCGACCCCAAGGCAAGCGAGGCGCAGAATGGTCGAATGGAAAATCACCGACGGTCTGACCGGCTATGCCGAGGCCGTGGCCTTCATGGAGGCGCGCGCCGCCGAGATCGCCGCCGGCACCGCCGAGGAATGCATCTGGCTGCTGGAACACCCGCCCCTCTATACCGCCGGCACCAGCGCAAGGCGCGAGGATCTGACCGATCCCGACCGCTTTCCGGTTTTCGAGAGCAAGCGCGGCGGCCAATACACCTATCACGGCCCCGGCCAGCGGGTGATCTACGTGATGCTGGATCTCAACCGGCGCGGCCGCGACGTGCGCCGCTTCGTGCAATTGCTGGAAAACTGGGTGATCGCCGCGCTGGCCGAGTTCAACGTCACCGGCCACATCCGCGACGGGCGCGTCGGCGTCTGGGTCGAACGCCCCGAGAAACCGCGCACGGTTACCGGCGCCATGGCCGAGGACAAGATCGCCGCCATCGGCATCCGCCTGCGCAAATGGGTCAGCTTCCACGGCATCTCGATCAACGTCGATCCCGAGCTGGAGCATTTCACCGGCATCGTCCCCTGCGGCATCACCGAATACGGCGTCACCAGCCTGGTCGACCTCGGCCTGCCTGTGACGATGGACGATCTCGACGTCGCCCTGAGGCGCAGCTTCGAGCAGGTGTTCGGCGACACCGACTGACAAGGGCCGGAGGTGTCCCCCGGCCCGCCGTATTCCTCAGGTCTCAGGCGGCGCGCCGCGCCGCGTCCGAGAACGAGACCAGCTTGCGGCGGCTCTCGTCCCACAGGTGCAACCGCGCACAGCGGAAACTTTCCAACAGGGTCACGCGCTTGGATTGCGCCAGCGTATCATGGTCCCGGATCACCTCGCTCAGCCGGTAGAACGGGATGCGGCTGGCCATGTGATGCACATGGTGCACCCCGATGTTCCCGGTGATCCAGCGCAGCACCCCCGGCAGGTCATAGTGCGAACTCCCGTTCAGGGCGGCCTCCAACACGTTCCAATCCGCCTCGCGCTCCCAGACCGTCTCTTCGAACTGGTGCTGCACGTAAAAGAACCACACCCCCGTGGCCGCCGCCAACAGCATCGTCGGCAGGAACACGAACGCCAGAACCTGCCAGCCCCCCAGCCACAGGATCACGCCCAGGATCGCCGCGACCGCCGCATTGGTCGCCATCGCGCTGCGCCAGTACAGCCAGCCCGAACGCATCTGCCCGACCGGCAGCCGGTTTTGCAGGAAGAACATGTAGAACGGAACCAGCCCGAACAGGAACACCGGGTTGCGAACCACCCGGTACAGCGCCCGGCCGATCCACGATTTCTCCCGGTACTCCCGCACCGTCAGCGTCGGCAGGTCGCCGGTGCCGCGCCGGTCGAGATTGCCGGTGGTGGCGTGGTGAACCGAATGGTTCTTGCGCCAGACGTCATAGGGCGTCAGCGTCAGCACCCCCAGCACCCGGCCAAGCCAATCGTTCCAGCGCCGGTCCTTGAAGAACGAACCATGGCCGCAATCGTGCTGGATCATGAACAGGCGCACGAGGAACCCCGCGTTCACCAGTGCCAGCGCCACCGCCAGCCATGCGCTGATCGACAGCGCCGCCCAGGCCAGCGCCCAGATCGCGAGGAACGGTACAAGGGTCACGGTCAGCTCGAACAGGCTGCGCGAAAGGATCGGCGCGCGATAGGCGGCGAGGATCCGGGTCCAGTCAGTGGGTCGCAAAGGGGTCTCTCCTTGGGGGGGCGTCCATCCGGGACCGTCCGGGTCCGGGGCCGCCTGTAGATACATAAGGGGGTCAGGTCTCGCCCGCGGGACTGGCCCGGGACGTCTTTTTCGCCGGCTTCGGCGCGGACGCCGGCGTGCCGGCCTCCCGCTCGAGCCGCGCCTTGCGCAGGCGCGCGGTCTTGATCTCGCGTCGTTCGGATTCATCGTCCAGGATCTCCCGCGCCGCGCGCGTCGTCCTGTCCATCAGCGTTTCCGCCTTGGGCTTGGGATCCTCGAACAATGTGATCTTGGTGGGTTTCGCCATCCTTCGCTCTCCTCGTCGGGATGTGGGCCGGATCTCGCACCGGCGGTCTGCACGCGCCGTGGTGTCAGGCGACGGCAGCGGGTCCGGCGGCGGGTTCAGCCGCCACGCGACGCGGCACGAATCCCGCGCTCCGGGCGGCGGACAGAAAGGCCCCGCGCGCCGCATCGACCGTTGCGAGGCAATGCATCGCGTCATCAATCCGGTCCAGCGCCAGGTCGCGCTTGTCATCGGCCACCGGCCATTTCTTGCGCAGCCAGAAAAAGGCCTGTTCGATCGTACTGATCTGTTTGGTGTCGCCCTGCGGTGAAACGACAAGAGAAATGGGGTGGCCCCAGTGTAGTTCTATCAAGTTGTGAGTGTCCGTTCATAATCGGAGTGGCCGGCCCGCAGATCGGCGGGACCGGGAAATAAGATGGCGGCGTCCCCTCGGGACGCGCCTGCCACATGGTGTCGCCGGCGGTTTACGCCAGCGCCAGGTTGATCGCGGATTCGCGACCGTCGCGACCGCTTTCGATGTCAAAGGTCACCGCCTGCCCGTCGTCGAGGTGTTGAATCCCCGCACGCTCCAGCGCCGAGATGTGAACGAAGATGTCCTTCGTCCCCTGCTCCGGTGCGATGAAGCCGAACCCTTTTTGGCTGTTGAACCATTTCACGGTGCCATTGGCCATCGTGATCCCTCCCGTTTGGTCGTCATCCACGCGATGCGATGACCCGGCCCAGTGTCGTCGTAAGATCAACTGAGGCCGCCAGGAACAGAAGGTCGAAAGAGGATGCTTTGCCAACCGAATATGGGGTCCCGCGACCCCGATCACAAGTGTCAGAAGCGAACAATCGCGAAACCGCCCCGAACCCCGCCTGCCCCGCCATCCGGGACACGACGTCAGGGCACCCGGGCCTGGCCGTCGCCGAAGCGCGCCGCCCCGTCGCAGGCATGGCGCGCGCATTCCATCTCCAGCGTGCTGTGACCGATGCCGAACCGCTCGGCCAGCACCGCCTTTACCGCCGCCTTGACCGCGTCGGCCCGCGCCCAGTCCCCCGCCGCGATCACCAGGTGCCCGTCCAGCGCCGCCGCCTGCTCCTGCATCGCCCAGAGATGCACGTGATGCACCTCCTGCACCCCGTCGACCGCCTCGATCGCGCCGGCGACCTCCTCGGCGACCAGCGACGGCGGGCTGGCCAGCATCAGCACCCGGATCACCTCGCCGATATCGGCCTTCACATGCCACAGGATATAGCCCGCGATCAGCAGCGTCGCCGCCGGGTCGACCCAGGTCCAGCCCTTCAGGATCACCAGCGTACCCGCCACGATCACCGCGACCGAGCCCATGGCATCGGCCAGGTTGTGCAGGAAGGCGGCGCGGATGTTCAGGCTGTCCTTGCTCATCGCATAGGTCAGCGCCGCCGTCACCAGGTCCACCGCCAGCGCCAGCACCGCGATCCAGACCACCAGCCAGCCGTCGACCGGCTCGGGCTGCAACAGGCGCATGATCCCCTCGTAGATCAGGTACAGCGCCAGCACCACCAGCGTGGTATAGTTGATCAGCGCCGCCACCACCTCGGCCCGGCCATAGCCGAAACTCATCGCCGGGTTCGACGGACGCCGGGCGATCCGGCGCGCGCCGAAGGCGATGATCAGCGAGATCGCGTCCGAGAAATTGTGCAGCGCATCGGCGATCAGCGCCAGCGACCCCGACAGGATCCCCCCCACGATCTGCGCCAGCGTCAACACCATGTTCACCGCCACCGCCCAGGCCACCCGCGCGTCGCCGGTCTCGGCGCTCACGTGGTGATGGTGGTGGTGATGCTGGGTCGGATGGTCCTGCGGCATGCCCGCGCTCCTTGTCTTGAGTCGCCTGCCACCCTAATCTCTCCAGTCGCTAGAGCTTCAAGGGGATAATCGTGCTATCCATCGGCGAAATGTCGCGGCGCACCGGCGTCAAGGTGCCCACCATCCGGTTCTACGAGGACAAGGGCCTGCTGGAACCCGCCGCCCGCACCACCGGGAACCAGCGCCGCTACAGCCATGCCGCGCTGGACCGGCTCGCCTTCATTCGCCACGCCCGCGACCTCGGTCTGCCGCTCGGGGATATCGCCACGCTGATCTCGCTCGAGGGGGCAACGGGGGCAACGCTCGACCGCGCCCACGTGATCGCCCAGCGCCAGCGCGACCGCCTGCGCGCGCGGATCGTGAACCTCGGGAAACTGGAACGCGAGTTGGACCGCATCGCCGGTGCCTGCGACGGCCACCACGACGGCCCCTGCGCGGTGCTGCATGCCTTCGGCGATCATGGCCCCTGCGCCGGGGATCACCGGAATAACGACCAAGGCAACGACCAGGGCGCCCCGCGCGGAACGCGGTAAGGCGGCCGCCCCGATCTTTTTTTCGCCGTCACAGCGCTCGGCAGGGGCGCGACAGGGGGCGGGCGGCCCCCCTTTCTCACATCTGCGCCAGTGCCGCGCGGATCTTCTCGGCCTGGCCGGCCAGCACCTCGTTGTCCGCCATCTGCCCCGGCGGACGCAGCCGGTCACCCTCCTGGCGCGGCAACAGGTGGAAATGCAGGTGGAACACCTCCTGCCCGCCGGCGGCCTCGTTGAACTGCTGCACCGTCACGCCGGGCGCGTCGAAGGCGGCCATCAGCGCCCGCGCCATCTTCTGGGTGGTCCGCATCACCGCCGTCATCTGCGCCTCGCTGGCGTCGAGAATGTTGCGGCAGGGCGTCTTGGGAATCACCAGGCAATGGCCGTCGGCGCGCGGCATGATGTCGAGAAAGACAAAGGTCTCCGCGTCCTCATACAGCTTGTGGCACGGCAGTTCGCCACGCAGGATCTTGGCAAAGATGTTGTCGGGATCATAGGTCATCGGTCGGCTCCGGCTGCTGCGGGTTGTCCTTGTTCGCGCCTGTTCTGGGCGCCCCCGCCCGGTCCGTCAAGCCGCCGGATCGCCGCTCCCCCGCCCGGCGCGCTCCGCAAAATACCCCGGGGGGCGCGACAATTAATCTTGATCTAGATCAAATTCTGTCATTGATGCCCCCCACTCGTCATTCTAAAACCTGCATGAATACGTGCGCTCTCAAGAGCGTCACGCTGTCACACGCAACAGGAGGCACCAAATGGCAGACGCGGCCATTCATGGTCACGAACACGAGGACCAGCGCGGTTTCTTTACCCGCTGGTTCATGTCGACGAACCACAAGGACATCGGGCTTCTCTACCTGATCTTCTCGGCCCTCGTCGGCCTCATCTCCGTGACCTTCACCGTTTTCATGCGCCTGGAACTTATGGAACCGGGCGTCCAGTACATGTGCCTCGAAGGCTTCCGCCTGTTCGGCGCTGGCGCCGGGGAATGTACCCCCAACGGCCACCTGTGGAACGTGCTGATCACCTACCACGGCGTGCTGATGATGTTCTTCGTGGTCATTCCCGCGCTGTTCGGTGGCTTCGGCAACTATTTCATGCCGCTGCAGATCGGCGCGCCGGACATGGCCTTCCCGCGGATGAACAACCTGTCGTTCTGGCTCTACGTCGCGGGCACCTCGCTGGGTGTCGCCTCGATGCTCAGCCCGGGCGGCAATGACCAGCTCGGCTCCGGCGTCGGCTGGGTGCTCTACCCGCCGCTGTCGGTGAACGAGGGCGGCATGTCGATGGACCTGGCGATCTTTGCCGTGCACGTTTCGGGCGCCAGCTCGATCCTCGGCGCGATCAACATGATCACCACCTTCCTGAACATGCGCGCCCCGGGCATGACCCTGTTCAAGGTGCCGCTGTTCTCCTGGTCGATCTTCGTCACCTCCTGGCTGATCCTGCTGTCGCTGCCGGTGCTGGCCGGCGCCATCACCATGCTGCTGATGGACCGCAACTTCGGCTTTACCTTCTTCGATCCCGCTGGCGGCGGTGACCCGATCCTGTACCAGCACATCCTGTGGTTCTTCGGCCACCCGGAAGTGTACATCGTGATCCTGCCCGGCTTCGGCCTGGTCAGCCACGTGATCTCGACCTTCTCGCGCAAGCCGATCTTCGGCTACCTGCCGATGGTCTGGGCGCTGATCGCGATCGGGGTGCTGGGCTTCGTCGTCTGGGCGCACCACATGTACACCGTCGGCCTCAGCCTGAACCAGCAGGCCTACTTCATGCTGGCCACCATGGTCATCGCGGTGCCGACAGGGGTCAAGATCTTCTCGTGGATCGCCACCATGTGGGGCGGCTCGGTGGAGTTCAAGGCGCCGATGCTGTTCGCCTTCGGCTTCCTGGTCCTGTTCACCATCGGCGGCGTCACCGGCATCGTGCTGTCGCAGGCCGGCGTGGACCGGGCCTATCACGACACCTACTACGTCGTGGCCCACTTCCACTACACCATGTCGATGGGGGCGGCCTTCACCATCTTTGCCGGGGTCTACTTCTACTTCGGCAAGATGACCGGGCGCCAATACTCGGAACCGCTGGCGAAACTGCACTTCTGGCTGTTCTTCATCGGCGTCAACCTGACCTTCTTCCCGCAGCACTTCCTCGGGCGTCAGGGCATGCCGCGCCGTTACATCGACTACCCGGAGGCCTTTGCCTTCTGGAACAAGATCTCGTCGACCGGCGCGCTGATCTCCTTCTCCTCGTTCCTGCTGTTCTTCGGCATCGTGATCTACGCCCTGCTCAAGGGTCGCCGCGTGACCGAGAAGAACTACTGGAACGAATACGCGGACACGCTGGAATGGACCCTGCCCTCGCCGCCGCCCGAACACACGTTCGAGCAGCTGCCCAAGCGTGAGGACTGGGACAAGAGCCACGCGCACTAAGCGCCCTGCTCACCAGACCATCAAAGGCCCCGGCACCCGCCGGGGCCTTTTTCGTTGCGTGCCTCGCAATCGCGCGACTGTCACATTCCGGTGACCTGGACCCTCTATCGAACCCCCGCACCCGGTCGGCCCTTCGCCGTCAACGGGTCCGAAACTGAATGACGATGCAATTTCGCGGGGACAGGATGACCACCAGCACAGCTCACAACCCGATCGCGGCCTCGACGGCCACCAGCGCCACCAGCGCCACAAGCACGCTGCGCAAGACCTTCGGCTTCGACAAGACCGGCGCCTTTGACAGCACCGCCGGCGAGGGCGGCTCTGAGGTCGTCTCGCATCACGACGGCCGTCTCTATGTCACCAATGGCGCGCAGGACCGCATCGACGTCTTTGACATCGCCACCGGCACGCTGGTCACGTCGCACGACCTGACCGGCATCGACGGCTATGACGGCGTCAACTCGGTCTCCGCCTCCGCCTTCGGCATCGCGGTGGCCTTTGAGCGTGACGGCGAGGACGGCGGCGTTGCCTTCTTCGGTCTCGACGCCGGGGCGGGCGATGCCCCGACCGCGGTGGTGACCACCGGCAACCTGCCCGACATGGTGACCTTCTCCAAGGACGGCACCCGGGCCTTCATCGCCAACGAGGGCGAACCCACCGACGCCGGCGATCCCGCCGGCTCGATCTCGGTGATCGACCTCGCCGACATGAGTGTCACCACCGTGGGTTTCGACGCCTTCGACGACCAGGCCGAGGCGCTCGAGGCCACCGGCGTGCGCCTGTTCCCCGGCAAGCTGCCCTCGACCGATTTCGAACCCGAGTACATCGCCGAGGGCGCGGACGGAAACCTCTACGTCACCCTGCAGGAGGCCAACGCCGTCGCGGTGTTCGACCCTGCCTCGATGGCGTTCACCACGATCCTGCCGCTGGGCACCTCCGACCACGGTGCCAAGGGCTTCGGCATCGACCCCTCGGACAAGGACGACGCCATCGACATCCACCGCGTCCCGGTCGAGGGCCTGCGGATGCCCGACGCCATCGCCACCGCCGAGTTGAACGGCAAGACCTATTTCCTCACCGCCAACGAGGGCGACGACCGTGGCGATTACGACGAAGGCGGCGATGCAGCACGGGTCGGCGACATCCTCGACGGCGAGGTTGCCGGCGTCTCGATCGACCCCGATGCCTACACGGCGGCGGAACTGGCCGACCTCGCGCGCCTGAACGTCTCGATCATCGACGGCGACACCGACGGCGACGGCGATATCGACCAGTTGCATTCCTACGGCGCGCGCTCCTTCACCATCTACAATGCCAAGGGCAAGGTGGTGTTCGACTCCGGCGACGACTTCGAAAAGATCATCGCCAGGGAACGCGCGCCCAACGCCTTCAACAACGATGACTTCCCCTCCGGGGACGCCGACGTAATCGACGAGAACCGCTCCGACAACAAGGGACCGGAGCCTGAGGCCATCGCCGTGGGCGAGGTCGACGGCAAGACCCTGGCCTTCATCGGGCTGGAGCGCGACGGCGGCATCATGGTCTATGACGTCTCCAAGCCGAAGAAAGCCGCCTTCGTGGACTATATCGACAGCACAGTCGAGGGCGACGCCAGCCCCGAGGTCATCACCTTCATCGCCCCCGAGGACAGCCTCGACGGCACCGCCCGGATCGCCGTGAGCTATGAGGTTTCGGGGACCACCGCGCTCTACGACATCGCTTACGGTCGCAAGATCAAGGGCAGCATGGAGGCCGATGACCTGACCGGAACCGTCGCCGATGACATCATCAAGGGCAAGCGCGGTGCCGACGTGATCGAGGGGGGCGCCGGCAACGACCGCCTGAAGGGCGGCTACGGCGCCGATACCTTCGTCTTCGACCTGGGCGACGGCAACGACACCATCGTCGGGTTGAACAAGCGCGACAAGATCGACCTCGGCGCCACCGGGCTGGACTTCGCGGACCTGACGATCACCGACAACGGCGGCGGCAATTTCACCGTCGCATACGGCGACGCGGGCGACAGCATCGACCTCACCCTGACCAGCGGCAACACCGATTTGACCGCCGACGACTTCCTGTTCTGACCGGACACCCCGAACCCCTGGCCGCGGCCCCCGGGCCGCGGCTTTTTCATGACCGCATCCTCGCCCCCCGCGCCCGTGTTTTCGGCAGCCGGCCGGCGCCGCCGCCGCTGCCCCGATATTTCCGCTCCGCCCGTCTCGACAACCCCCGGTGACATGATAGATCCTGAAGGCATCACCATGCCGTATTCCTGGACCGATCCCGACCACGCGGGCCAGCCCCGCGAACTGCACCTCTGGCCGCACAACTCGCTGCCGCCCCGGGGGCTGGCGATCTTTGTGCTGGCCACCTTCGCCCTGCTGATGGTTCCGCTGCTGGCGCTGCTGGGCACGGTGCTGCTCTGGGGCATCCTGCCCTTCATCCTGATGGCGGTAGGCGGCATCTGGCTGGCGCTGTCGCGCAGCTATCACAATCACCGCATCCTCGAGGTGCTCACCCTCACCGACGACCACGCCCATCTGACCCGCCACAATCCCGACGGCGCGGTACAGGAATGGGACTGCAACCGCTACTGGGTCATCCCCGAGATGCACGGCACAGGCGGCCCGGTGCCCTATTACGTCACCCTGCGCGGCGGCGGGCGCGAGGTCGAGATCGGCGCCTTCCTGTCCGAGGACGAGCGCCGGGCGCTCTACGACGAGCTGCGCAGCGCGCTGCGGCCCTGATCGCTGCGGGGCCGCTTCCCAAGCGAGCCGCGGTTAACCTGTCTTGCCGCAACGCGCGCGGCAAGCGGCATTATCCTGCAAGAATTGTACGAAACGCTGGGCAAATCCCCCAATCCGCGCTCAAAGCGCAGAGTCCGTCGCGGCCAGTTGTACAAAACGGCCCCGAACTTCCCCGATCCGGGCGCCATACGGCCCAGCTAGAGACCGGGTTTCCTCATATTTTTCAGCGCGTTAACCCAAGTGAACGCGGCGCGCGGTCCTCAGCAACCGCCGCCGGCGCAGAGCTGGTCCTTGACCTGCGGGCCGGCCTTGCCGAAATCCATCTGCCCGGTATAGCGCGCCTTCAGCGTCGCCATCACCTTGCCCATGTCGCGGATCGAACTGGCCCCGGTCTCCGATACCGCCTCGCGCACCGCCTTCTCGACCTCGTCGTCGCTCAGCTGGCGAGGCAGGAATTCCTCGATCACCGCGATCTCCTGGCGCTCGCGCTCGGCCAGGTCCAGCCGCCCGCCCTCTTCGTAGGCGCGCGCGCTCTCCTGCCGCTGCTTGGTCATTTTCCCAAGGATCGCAAGCACTTCGGCGTCGCTCACGCCGCCGTCATCCTCGCCGCTGCCACGCGCGGCGATATCCCGGTCCTTGATCGCGGCGTTGATCAGGCGCAGCGTCGACAATCGCGCGACCGCCTTTTCCTTCATCGCCTGTTTCAGGGCCGTGTTGACCCGAGTACGCATATCCATTCGTTTCGCCCATCCCCATGGAATCGAACTCTCGACTTTATAGGACGAAAAAGCCTGCGACAACCCGGGTGAAATCCGTTAACCCATTGATTTTTAATAAACTCCCAAAAATTGACCGGACTTGACCCCAAAGGCGGCGACCCTTACCTATCCTTCAATTTGACCGCAAGGAGAGTCGCGCCATGGCCCAGACCACCCAGACCAAGCCCACCGCCTGCCTGGCGCTTGCCGATGGCACGGTGTTCTACGGCACCGGGTTCGGCGCCACCGGCCAGACCGTCGCCGAACTGTGTTTCAACACCGCGATGACCGGCTACCAGGAGATCATGACCGACCCTTCCTATGCCGGCCAGATCGTCACCTTCACCTTCCCCCATATCGGCAATGTCGGCGTCAATCCCGACGATGACGAAACCGGCGATCCGGTGGCGGACGGCATGGTGGTGAAATGGGATCCGACCGAACCCTCCAACTGGCGCAGCGCCGAGGAACTGACCGGCTGGCTCGAACGCCGCGGCCGCATTGCCATCGGCGGCATCGACACCCGCCGGCTGACCCGCGCGATCCGGCAGCAGGGCGCGCCGCATGTGGCGCTGGCCCATGACCCCGAGGGCAACTTCGACATCGAGGCGCTGGTCGCCGCCGCCCGCGGGTTCTGCGGGCTCGAGGGGCTCGACCTGGCCAAGCAGGTGACCTGTTCCCAATCCTATCGCTGGGACGAGATGCGCTGGGCTTGGCCGGACGGCTACAGCCCGCAAAAATCACCTGAATTCAAGGTGGTGGCACTGGACTATGGCGCCAAGCGGAACATCCTGCGCTGCCTTGCCAGCTCGGGCTGCGACGTCACCGTGCTGCCCGCCACCGCCACCGCCGAAGAGGTGCTCGCGCATGAGCCCGACGGCGTGTTCCTGTCCAACGGGCCGGGTGATCCGGCGGCCACCGGGAAATACGCGGTGCCGATGATCCGCACGGTGCTGGAGCAGACCGATCTGCCGGTCTTCGGCATCTGCCTGGGCCACCAGATGCTGGCGCTGGCGCTGGGGGCCAAGACGGTCAAGATGAACCACGGCCACCACGGCGCCAACCACCCGGTCAAGGACCTGGACACCGGCAAGGTCGAGATCACCTCGATGAACCACGGCTTCGCCGTCGACGCCCAGACCCTGCCCGAGGGCGTGGTGGAAACCCACCGCTCGCTGTTCGACGGCTCCAACTGCGGCATCCGCCTGCAGGATCGCCCGGTCTGGTCGGTGCAATACCACCCCGAGGCCAGCCCCGGCCCGCAGGACAGCTTCTACCTGTTCGAACGCTTTGCCGAGGCGATGTCCGCGCGCAAGCAACCGGCCTGATTCGGTCTGGTTAACCACTCGTTAAGGCTGACGTCCGACACTGCACAACCAGTACGTGTTTTGTGTTTGGTGTGGACATGCAGCAGCTGCGCAGCGGCGGCTCGGTTACGTCTCTGGGCGCGACCCAGGTCGCGCGGCCGCTCGGGCGGATCCTTGTCGAGATGGGGGCGATCACGCCCAGGCGCCTCGTGGCGGCGCTGCACCTTCAATCCCGGTTCGACGCGCGCATCGGCGACATCCTGGTGGCCGAGGGCTGGACCAGCCGTCACAGCGTGCTGGCGGCGCTGGCACGACAAACCGACCTCCCCCTGATCGACCTGGACCACGCCCACCCCGATGCCACGCTGATCGCCCAGATGCCGGCCCGGTTCTGGGCCGTGCACGGGGTGATTCCGTGGAAACGGGCCGAGGGGCGCACCCGGATCGTCACCGACGATCCGGCCGGCTTTGCCCGCCTGCGGAGTGTATTGTCCGCCGTGTTTGGCCCGGTGCAGCCGGTGCTGGCGGACCCCGAACAGATCCGCCACACCCTCGCTCGCGCCTGTCGGACCGAACTGGCCGAGGGCGCGAGCACCCGGGTCCCCGCGCATCTGAGCTGCCGTGGCTGGACACCCGCAAGCCGGGCCGTGATCGCACTGGCCTCGGCCATCGGGATCATCCTGCTGACCCTGGCGCCGATGGCCAGCCTGTCGCTGGCCAGCGCCGCGGCGATGATCACTCTGGCCCTGTTCATGTCGTTGCGGCTGACCGGGGCGCTGGCCCATTTGCTCGGGCGCGGCCTTCCGGCGACATCGCCCCCCCCATCCCCCTTCCGCGCCACCGCCGCAGCGGTCGGCCCACCCGCCGCCGCGCCTGCCCACTGTCTCGGTCATGGTCCCGCTCTATCGCGAGAGAGAGATCGCGGACGCGCTGGTACAGCGGTTGTCGCGCTTGACCTACCCCAAGGCGCTGCTCGAGGTGCTGCTGGTGCTGGAAGAGCATGACGACACCACCCGCCGGGCGCTGGCGCAGGCCGAACTGCCCGCCTGGATGCGCATCGTCGAGGTGCCCGCCCACGCCGGGCTGACCACGAAACCACGGGCGATGAACTATGCGCTGGATTTCTGCCGTGGCGCGTTGATCGGGGTCTGGGACGCCGAGGATGCGCCGCAGCCGGACCAGATCGAACGCGTCGTCGCCCGCTTCGCCGAGGTGCCGCCGGAGGTCGCCTGCATCCAGGGCATCCTCGATTTCTACAATCCGCGCACCAACTGGCGCGCGCGCTGTTTCACCATCGAATACGCTGGCTGGTTCCGGGTGATCCTGCCCGGCCTTGCCCGGCTGGGGCTGGTGGTGCCGCTGGGCGGCACGACGCATTTCTTTCGCCGCCGCGCGCTCGAGGAGCTGGGCGGATGGGATGCCCATAACGTCACCGAGGATGCCGACCTGGGCGTGCGCCTTTATCGTGGCGGATATCGCACCGAAATGCTCGACACCGTCACCTTTGAAGAGGCCACCTTTCGCCCCTGGCCCTGGGTCCGGCAAAGATCGCGCTGGCTCAAGGGGTTCATGGTCACCTACCTGGTGCACATGCGCAGCCCCCGCCGGCTGTGGGCCGATCTCGGGGCGGGTCGGTTCCTGGGGATCCAAGCCTTCTTTCTCGGCACCTTGGGGCAATTCCTGTTGGCACCGTTGATCTGGTCGTTCTGGATGCTGGCGCTGGGTCTGCCGCATCCGATCGGGCCACTGGTGCCCCATTCGGTGCTGAGCGCGGGGATCACCCTGTCGGTCTCGGCCGAGATGCTGTCCATGGGGATCGGCATGGCCGCCGTGGCCCGCCCCGAACGGCGCTTCCTGCTGGGTTGGGTGCCGACTCTGGCCGCCTATTACCTGCTGGGCATCATCGCCATCTACAAGGCGATGTACGAGCTGTTTCTCAAGCCATTCTACTGGGACAAGACCCGCCACGGCCGGGCCCGGCCCGACGACCCCACCGCGTGACCGGGTCCATCGCGTGACCGGGCCGGCGGTCAGCGGCCCCTTTCGCGCGCATCGGCGTCCTGTTTCAGACGGGTCATGAAGGCAACCGAGATATGCTCCCTCAGCGCCTTGTCCGCCGCCGCCTCGTCACGGGCCGCGATCGCCGCGACGATGCCGGCATGTTCGTTCTGCGCGATCTCGCCGCGTCCCTCGGCAGCCAGCGAGGTGGTCGCCATCAGCGCCATGGTCCGATGCACCAGGTCAAGCTGCTGCACCAGGTAGCGATTGTGCGAGGCCAGGTGGATCTGCTTGTGAAACCGCCGGTTGGCACGCGCCAGCGCCACCGGGTCGCCGACCAGCGCATCGTCATCCTTGACCATCTCGCGCAGCACGCGAATCTCTTCCTCGGTGGCATGACGCGCCGCCAGCCCCGCCGCCAGCCCCTCCAGTTCGCGCCGGACCACGTAAAGCTCGGCCATCTGGTTGTGATCCAGAGACGCGACGATCAGCGACCGCCCGTCCCGTTCCAGCAGCGATTGCGTCTCCAGCCGCTGCAACGCCTCGCGGATCGGCGTGCGCGACATGCCGAACCGTTCGGCCAGCTCACTCTCGACCAACCGGTCGCCGGGCCGGTAGACGCCGATGTCGATCGCCTCCAGGATCAGGGAATAGGCGTCTTTGGTTGGGGGTTTTGGCTGGCTCATGCGGCAATCGCTCTCCTTGCGGTGGTAGATGCATACAGTCCCGGTGTCCTCCGGATCAAGCACGCCATTGTCACAGCCCGGCGCCGGGACTACATCGGGGGGATGGTCAAACACGCCTTCAGCCACGTGTCGCACTGGGTCTTTGACCTGGACAACACGCTATACCCGCCCCACGCCCGCCTGTTCGACCAGATCGAGGTGCGCATGACCCGCTTCGTGATGGAGGCGCTGAACGTCACCCGCCCCGAGGCCGACCGGCTGCGCAAGGTCTATTGGGCGCAATACGGCACCACGCTGGCCGGGCTGATGCGGGTGCATGGGGTCGATCCTGCCCCCTACCTGACCGAGGTGCACGACATCTCGCTCGATCACCTCGACCGCGACACCGAACTGGCCGCGCATATCGCCGACCTGCCGGGGCGGCGCATCGTCTATACCAACGGGTCCGCCCCCTATGCCGAGCGGGTGCTCGAGGCGCGCGGGCTGGCCGGGCTGTTCGACGCGGTCTACGGCGTCGAACACGCCGGGTTCCTTCCCAAGCCCGAGCGCGCCGCCTTCGAGGCGGTGTTCACCCGCGACGGGGTCAATACTGCCCGCGCCGCGATGTTCGAGGACGATCCGCGCAACCTTGCCGCGCCACACCAGATGGGGATGCGCACGGTGCACGTGGCCCCCGACCGGCACGAGGCGGATCACATCCACCATCACACCGACGATCTGACAGCCTTCCTGTCTCAACTGGTCTGAGATTCCGCCCGAAACCGGCGATTCCCCGCGTTGCGTCAATTCGCGCGTTTCTTTTGCGGCAGCATTTCATACCTAAGCAGTTCGGAACTCCACAATCGAAAGGCTGACCATGTCTTCTGCGCCCGACCACCACGGCTCCAACCAACCCAGCAACAAGACGGCCGCTTGGCTGCTCGTCGCCGTTGTCCTCTTTCTCGCGCTCTGGGCCACCTCGGTGGCGCTGTTCGGCGTGCCCGGCCTCTACCTCCCCGCGCTGGCGCTGGTGCCGGTGGTCTGGGCGGTGCTGATCCTGGTCTCGCGGGGCTAGCCACGCCCCGGCGGCAGGATGTCGTCTGGTCTCTGCCCCACCGGCGCACTAGGTAAGGGAGCAAAGGCTGGAGGCATGCCATGAGCGACACCTGCGACATCCTGATTTCCGGCGGCGGCATCGCCGGGCTGACCGCGGCGGCGGCCTTTGCCCACGCCGGCTTCGACGTGATCTGCGTCGACCCCGCCCCGCCGGTGACCGAGCGCGACGCGCAGGGCTCCGACCTGCGCACCACCGCGATCCTGCAACCGGGTCAGGCGCTGATGGCGCGCTGCGGGCTGTGGGATCGGCTGGCCGACGAGGCCGCGCCGCTGCAGATCATGCGCATCGTCGATGCCGGCGGCGAACAGCCCGAGCCGCGCGTGGTGCGCGATTTCCGTGCCGCCGACATCTCGGACCAGCCGTTCGGCTGGAACCTGCCCAACTGGCTGCTGCGGCGTGAACTGGTGGCGCATCTGGCCACCCTGTCCAACGTCGATTTCCGCCCCGGCATGGGCACCACCACGCTGTTCACCCGCACCGCCGAGGCCCGCGTCGGCCTGTCCGACGGCGCCCGCGTCACCGCCCGGCTGGTGCTGGCCTGCGACGGGCGCGCCTCGCCCATGCGCGAGGCCGCCGGCATCCCCGTGCACACCACGCGCTACGGGCAAAAGGCGCTGGCCTTCGCCGCCACCCACCCCACCCCGCATGACAATGTCTCGACCGAGATCCACCGCTCCGGCGGGCCGTTCACGCTGGTGCCGCTGCCCGATTACAAGGGCAGCCCCTCTTCCGCCGTGGTCTGGATGGAGCGTGGCCCGCGCGCGATGGAACTGATGCAGATGGAGGAAGAGGCGTTCAACGCGGCGATGACCGAACGCTCCTGCGGCCTTTACGGCCCGCTGACGCTGGCCTCGCGCCGCACCGTCTGGCCGATCATCAGCCAGCGCGCCGAGCGGATGGCAGGCGAACGGCTGGCCCTGATGGCCGAGGCCGCCCACGTGGTGCCGCCGATCGGCGCGCAGGGGCTGAACATGTCGCTGGGCGATCTGCGCGCGCTGCTGGAGCTGGCCGAGGCCCGGCCCGAGGGACTGGGCGATGCGCAGATGCTGGAGGCCTATCACAAGGCCCGCCACTCCGAGGTAACGGTGCGGGTGACCGGCATCGACATGCTCAACCGCGCCTCGATGATGGGGGCGCAGCCCCTGCGCGACCTGCGCGCGGCGGGGCTCAGCGCGCTTTATTCCATGGCACCGGTGCGCAAGACCCTGATGCAGATGGGCCTCGGGGTGCGCTGACCCCCGCCCGCGATTGCGCCACTGCACCCGACCGCAGATCGCTGTCATCCCGGACCCCGATCCGGGATATCATGCCCCAAAGCGCCCGGACACTCACCCGAAGGCCCCGGGTCAAGCCCGGGGTGACAGAAACCGCTGGGCCAGCGCCGCGCGGGTCAGTCCTTTACCCTGCCACATCGGCCCCACACGCCCTGTCATCCCGGACCCCGATCCGGGATCCCGTGACAAAAGCGCCCGGACGCCCAACCAAAGACCCCCGGGTCAAGCCCGGGGTGACGGGTTCAGCGCGACGGGTGCGGCGCGACAGGCGCCTTACAGCACCTGGTCGATCACCGCCTTCAGACGCGCCACAGTGGCGGGCACGTCATACAGCTTGTCCAGCCCGAACAGCCCCAGCCGGAAGGTCCTAAAATCTTCGGGCTCGTCGCATTGCAGCGGCACGCCGGCGGCGATCTGCATCCCCAGCGCGGCGAATGCCTTGCCGGTCTGGATCTCCGGATCATCGGTATAGCTGACCACGACGCCGGGCGCGCCGAACCCCTCGGCGGCGACCGAAACGACGCCCTTGTCCTTCAACAGGGCGCGCACCGCGCCTCCCAACTCCCACTGCGCCGCGCAAAGCTTGTCGAACCCATAGGCGCGCGTTTCGGCCATGGTGTCACGAAAGGCACGCAGTGCATCGGTGGGCATGGTGGCGTGATAGGCATGGCCGCCATTTTCATAGGCCTGCATGATCTGCCGCCATTTCTTCAGGTCCAGCGCGAAACTGTCGCTCTCGGTTTCGGCCAGCCGCGCCTCGGCGCGCTCCGACAGCATTACCAGCCCGGCCGAGGGCGAGGCGCTCCACCCCTTCTGCGGCGCCGAGATAAGAACATCGACGCCGGTCTTGCCCATGTCGACCCAGGCGCAGCCGCTGGCGATGCAATCGAGCACCATCAGCGCGCCGACCTCATGCGCCGCCGCGGCCAGCGCGGTGACGTAATCGTCAGGCAGGATCACCCCGGCGGCGGTCTCGACGTGCGGGGCAAAGACGATGCCCGGTTTCTGATCGCGGATCGCCGCGACCACCTCGTCGATCGGGGCGGGCGCAAAGGGCGCGGGCTGGGCGTTGCCGGTCTGGCGCGCCTTCATCACCGTGGCCGTGGCGGTCAGCCCGCCGGTCTCGATGATCTGGCTCCAGCGATAAGAGAACCAGCCGTTGCGCACCACCAGCGCGTCGGTCCCGCGCGCGAACTGGCGCGCCACCGCCTCCATCGCATAGGTGCCGCCGCCGGGCACCAGCGTCACGCCCTGCGCGCCATACACCTCGCGCAGCATCTCCGAGATGTCACGCATCACCTGCTGGAAGGTGGCGGACATGTGGTTGAGCGAGCGGTCGGTGAACACGACCGAGAATTCCTCGAGCCCCTGGGGGTCGACTATATCGAGCAGCGCCATGTGCAGTCTCCTTTTTCCAATGCTGATAGCGCGCCGGCATCGTTTCGGCAAAGGCAAAGCGGCCGCTCAGCCCAGCGGGCCGGGCCGCCGCTCCTCGCTCAGCACCACGTTGGCCTCGACCTCGCCCGCGCCGGGCAGGGTCATGAGCCGCCGCCGCAGCACCCGTTCGAAATCCGACAGGTCGCGCGCCACCACCCGCAACCGGTAATCATAGCGGCCCAGCACGTGCTGCACCGTTTGCACCTCGGGGATGGCGGTGACCGCGCGCTCGAAATCCTCCAGGCTCGCCCGCCCCTTGGCCAGGAGCTTGACGCCGAGGAACACGGTCACGCCGAACCCCAGCGCCTCCTTGTCGAGGTCCAGCCGCCGACCCTTGATCACCCCCGCCTCGGTCAGCCGTTTCACCCGCCGCCAGGCGACCGACTGGCTGACCCCCACCTGCCGGCCCAGTTCGGCGGCGGTCAGTGTCGCGTCACCCTGCAGCGCGCGCAGCACCGCGCGGTCGGTGTCATCCAGGTCGATCATAGCGGCAGGGTCTCCACGTCCTTGATCGTGGTGACATGCATCAGCGCCTCGACATCCACGATATGCGGCAGGATCAGGATGCGGCGGCGATAGATCTCCTGGTAATGGCGCATGTCGCGGGCCAGCACCGTCAACCGCACATCGACCCGACCAAGAAAGGTCTGGATCTCCGAAACCTCCGGCACCTCGCGGGCGACGGCGATGAACTCGTCAAAGGCGCGCGACTCGGTCTTGTCGAGGCTGACCCGCAGCGACACCTCCACCGCATAGCCCAGCGCGCGCCAGTCAATCACCGCGCGCTGCCCCTTGAGCACGCCCAGCGCCTCCAGCCGTTCCAGCCGCTTGTAGGCCTTGCTCGCCGCGACGCCGGAGGTGCGGGCTAGGTCGGCTACGGATTGCGCCGGGTCGGCCTGAAGATGGCGCAACAGGCGCCTGTCGGTGTCATCGAGCATGAATTTTCCGAAATTTCTGCAAAATGCGAAATGATTTCTAACAGAACCAGCAGAAAAATCAAATTCCGTTGCTGCACTTCTCGGGCAACAGGAGCATGTTGTCGCCAACCTAACCAGAACCGGAGAGACGACATGCGCGTTTACTATGACCGCGATTGCGACATCAACCTGATCAAGGACAAGAAGGTGGCGATCCTTGGCTATGGCTCGCAAGGGCATGCCCACGCGCTGAACCTGCGCGACTCGGGCGCCAAGAACCTCGTCGTCGCCCTGCGCGAAGGCTCCGCCTCTGCCAAGAAGGCCGAAGCCGAGGGGCTCAAGGTGATGGGCATCGCCGAGGCCGCCGCCTGGTGCGACCTGATCATGTTCACCATGCCCGATGAACTGCAGGCCGACACCTACAAGAAATACGTGCATGACAACCTCAAGGAAGGCGCCGCGATCGCCTTTGCCCACGGTCTGAACGTGCATTTCGGCCTGATCGAACCCAAGCCGGGCGTCGACGTGATCATGATGGCCCCCAAGGGTCCCGGCCACACCGTTCGCGGCGAATACGTCAAGGGCGGCGGCGTGCCCTGCCTCGTGGCCGTGGACCAGGACGCCTCCGGTAAGGCATTGGAACTGGGCCTTTCCTACTGTTCGGCCATCGGTGGCGGCCGCTCGGGCATCATCGAGACCAACTTCCGCGAGGAATGCGAAACCGACCTGTTCGGCGAACAGGCCGTGCTCTGCGGCGGCGTGGTCGAACTGATGCGCATGGGCTTCGAAACCCTGGTCGAGGCCGGCTATGCCCCTGAAATGGCCTACTTCGAGTGCCTGCACGAGATGAAGCTGATCGTCGACCTGATCTATGAGGGCGGCATCGCCAACATGAACTACTCGATCTCGAACACCGCCGAGTATGGCGAGTATGTTTCGGGTCCGCGGGTTCTGCCCTATGACGAGACCAAGGCCCGGATGAAAGAGGTTCTGCGCGACATCCAGACCGGCAAGTTCGTGCGTGACTTCATGCAGGAAAACGCCGTCGGTCAGCCGTTCTTCAAGGGTACCCGCCGGATCAACGACGAACACCTCGTCGAACAGGTCGGCGGCAAGCTGCGCGACATGATGCCCTGGATCTCGGCCGGCAAGCTGGTGGACCACGAAAAGAACTGATCCACGCGGAATCGCAGTCCATTTCGGAAAGGTCCCGGCGCTGTGTCGGGGCCTTTTTTCGTACACAGGTTTTCCACAGGAAGATTTCGCAGCAACCCTTTGTTATCTGTGTGAAAAAGAAAACGCGCCTCGGCCTCGGGCGGGCAATCCGGGGCGTCCCGGGGCACGGGATGCGGTCGCACCGCCCGATTCGGGAAATTCATGCGCGTTAACGCGATCAGGGCGGGCCGAAATATTTCCCGGAACCCCGGCGGGACAGGACCACGTTTTTGTACGAATAGTAAAAGAAATTAACCGTCACTCCGGGGATATCACCCTGAAAATACGCCCTTTGTACAATTCGCGCAGGAAACTCCCCAAGCAGATGCGCCCGTTCACCGCTTGGTTTTCGCGCATCCCCCTTGATTTTCGAAGGCTGTCGAACCGTTCACGCCGCGCGCGTTGCCGGAACCCACCGGCGCCGGCCCGGTTCGGGGAATTTGCCCCCGATTCTGTACAATCGGGAAAAAACCGGGGTCAGGCCGATACGGCGTCGGCCACCGCCTCGACCACGGAGTCGACGGTGCGGGTCAGCAGCGCGGCGTCCTCGCTCTCGGCCATCACCCGGATCAGCGGTTCGGTCCCCGATTTGCGGATCAGCAGCCGCCCCTTGCCATCGAGCGCGGTCTCGGCGGCGGTGATGGCGGATTGCACCGATGCCATCTCCAGCGGCGCCTGCCCCTTCGAGAAGCGCACGTTCTTGAGCAGCTGCGGCACCGGCTCGAACTGGCGCAGCAGGGCGCTGGCCGGCTGGCCCGAACGGACCATCTCGGCCAGAACCTGCAGCCCGGCCATCAGCCCGTCGCCGGTGGTGGCGTGGTCGCTCATCACGATGTGGCCCGACTGTTCCCCGCCGAGGTTGAAGCCGCCCTCGCGCATCCGTTCGACGACATAGCGGTCGCCGACCCCGGTGCGCTCCAGCCGCAGCCCCTGATCGGCGAGGAACCGTTCAAGGCCGAGGTTCGACATCACCGTCGCCACAAGCGCGCCGCCGGCCAGCTGCCCCTCGGCCGCCCAGCGCGCCGCCAGCAGGGCCATCACCTGGTCGCCATCGGCCACGGCGCCGGTCTCGTCGATCAGGATAACGCGGTCGGCATCGCCATCCAGGCAGATCCCCACGTGGGCGCCATGCGCCACCACGGCTTCGGCGGCGGCCTGCGGCTGGGTCGAGCCGCATCCCCTGTTGATGTTGAGCCCGTCGGGACTGGTGCCCACCGGCACCACCTCGGCGCCCAGCTCCCACAGGATTTCCGGCGCGGCGCGATAGGCGGCGCCGTTGGCGCAATCGACCACCACCTTGAGCCCGTCCAGCCGCAGATCGCGCGGCAACGAGGATTTGACCCGCTCGCCATACCGAAAGCGGGCGTCGTCGATGCGCTTGGCCCGCCCGATGTTGGCCGCCTGCGCCGGTTCGACGCCGCTCTCTATCAGGGCCTCGATCTCGGTCTCTGCCTGATCCGAGAGCTTGAACCCGTCGGGGCCAAAGAACTTGATGCCATTGTCCTCGGCCGGGTTGTGGCTGGCCGAGATCATCACCCCCAGGTCGGCCCGCATGGAGCGCGTCATCAACCCGACGCAGGGGGTCGGCACCGGCCCCAGCAGCAGCACGTTCATCCCGGTCGAGGTCAGCCCGGCGGTCAGCGCGTTCTCGAACATGTAGCCCGACAGGCGGGTGTCCTTGCCGATCACCACCCGGTGCACGCCGCCGGCATCGCGGCGGAAATAGCGCCCCGCCGCCGCGCCGATCCGCAGCGCCATGTCCGCGGTCATCGGTGCGGTGTTGGCCTGCCCCCGCACGCCATCGGTTCCGAACAATTTGCGCATTGCATGGCTCCCTTTATCTCAGTTGTGCCGCGCGGCCTGCCACAGCCTGATCGCCTGAATGGTGTCGCGCACGTCATGCACCCGTAAAAGTTGCACGCCTTGGGCAAGGCCCGCAAGCCCGACGGCGATGGACCCGGGCGCGCGGGCCTCGGCCCGCGGTTCCTCACCGATGGTGCCGATGAACCGCTTGCGCGAGACGCCAAGCAGGATCGCACAGCCCAGCCCGTGAAACAGCGATAGACCGTTCAACAGCGCGAGGTTGTGGTCCCGCGTCTTGCCGAACCCGATGCCGGGATCGGTGACGATCCGGGCGCGCGGAATGCCCTGCGCCTCGAGCGCCGCGATGCGGGTGGCCAGAAAATCGTAAACGTCGAGCAGCACGTCGTCATAGTGCGGATCCTGCTGCATGGTCTCGGGGTCGCCCTGGGCATGCATGACGCAGACGGGCGCGGCGCGGGTGGCGCAGAGCGGTGCAAGGTCGGCGTCAAAGGTGAACCCGGCGACATCGTTGACAAGGTCGGCGCCGGCATCCAGCGCGGCGCGCGCGACCGGCGCCTTGCGGGTGTCGATGGAAACCGCGATCGGGCTTTCCGCCCGGATTGCCGCGATCACCGGGGCGGTGCGGGCAATCTCTTCCTCCACCGGAACCTCCCGCGCGCCGGGGCGGGTGGATTCGCCGCCGATATCCAGGATGTCGACCCCGGCCGCGATCATCGCGCGGGCGCCCTCCAGCGCGGCCTCGGCTTCGTGGTGCTTGCCCCCATCCGAGAAACTGTCCGGCGTGGTGTTGAGGATGCCCATCACGTTGGGGCGGTCCATCGACAGCCCCGCCACCGGCGCGCGCGGCGCGATCAGCGGCGCAAGGTCGTGATCGGGCAGGTCCCCGGCGGGGATCACCTGCGGCGCATGCCCGCGCGCCAGCGCCTCCACATGGGTGAACCAGAGCGGCCCGCCGGCCAGCGGCAGCGCGTCATCGGGGCGGGCCGGCCCGTGCTGGACCAGCGGACGGTAGTAGAAGGTCATAGGCGCGCCTGTTCCACCGGGACGCTGCGCAGCGGCAGATCACCCCCTTCGGGCGCCCCGGCGCCGATCACCAGCATCTCTTCGGCGGCGAAACTGGCGGCGAACCAGGCCGCCAGCGCCACCGCGTCGCCGGGCTGGGTCGCCGGGCCATCAACCGCGTCGAGCACGATCTTGGAGGGGGCCCAGACGCTGATCTGGCCGTGTTTCATCGCCCAGTCCAGCTCGGTCCGGGTCTCGACCACCACGCAGCGCGGATCGCGGGCCGCCAGCACCCAGGCGTTCTGTTCGATCGCCAAGAGGTCGATGCGCCGCTGGGTCATGCGATGGCCGGTGCAGGGGCGCGGCAGATCGGGCGCGCCGACGCAGAGCACCAGCGGGCTGTCGCCCTGTTCCAACTGATCGAGCCAGCCCGAGAGGTTGCCCGAGGCGATGGCGGCATTGGAGAGGTAGACGAGGCGCGGATGCGGGCGATCATCCTCGACCAGCGGGCCATGGGCCATCTGGTTGCGGGCGCGGACGATCTCGACCCCCAGCGCGCCGGGGCCGCGATCCAGCTTTTCGACCCGGACGAAGGCGCGGATTGCCTGCGGTTCCAGCAGGATGCGTTCGGCGATGCGCTCGGCCAGGGTTTCCAGCAGGTTTAGCCGCTCTTCGGCCAGTTCATGCGCGATCGCCTCGGTCACCCGGTCATAGGACAGGATGCGGTCGACATCATCGTCGATCGGGCCGGTCAGCGGCTCGACCTCGACCACGACGTTGAAACAGACCCGCTGGGTGGTGCCGCGCTCGGCCTGAAAGGCGCCGATCTCGACCTCGACCACGTGATCGCGCAGCGAAATCCGGTCAAGCGGGCCGCGTGGCGCGGTGGCCGCCGCCCGTTCGGAGGGATGCGCGAAGGCGAGGCGGATTTCAGTCGTCATGGGATCGGGCCTTTGATCGGTACGTTCAGCCCGAGGTGTAGGCTGAGGGCGCCCTTGTAACAGGCCCGTTCGCGCCACGCCAGCAGCGGAAAACGGCGCATCGGCGGTTTGCATCCGGGCCGGGCGCCGTCCCGATCCCACCACGGGACAGGATACGCGCGCCCACCGGGCCGGGGCGTCACCGGGCGCCACCGCCCCGCGCACCCTTGGCCTCGGCCCGCTGCGCGCCTATAACGACCCCGCATCACAGGGAGCACCCCATGCGACAGGCCAGGATCGCCCGCACCACGGCGGAAACCGAGATCACCGTCGAGATCGACCTCGACGGTTCCGGCAGCTATGACAACGCCACCGGCGTCGGGTTCTTCGACCACATGCTCGACCAGTTGGCGCGCCACTCGCTCATCGACATGACCGTGCGCGCCAAGGGCGATTACCACATCGACGATCACCACACGGTCGAGGATGTCGGCATCGCACTGGGCCAGGCGCTGGCACAGGCACTGGGCGACAAGAAGGGCATCCGGCGCTATGGCGAATGCCACCTGCCGATGGATGATGCGCAGGTGCGCTGCGCGCTCGATCTCTCCGGCCGGCCCTTCCTGGTGTGGAACCTGGAGCTGCCGACGCCCAAGATCGGCAGTTTCGACACCGAGCTTGTGCGCGAGTTCTTCCAGGCGTTCAGCACCCACGGCGGCATCACCCTGCACGTGGACCAGCTGCACGGCTTCAACAGCCACCATATCGCCGAGGCCGCGTTCAAAGCGGTGGCCCGCGCCCTGCGCGTGGCGGTCGAGACCGACCCGCGCAAATCCGACGCGATCCCCTCGACCAAGGGTGCGCTCTGACCGCACCCGACGACGGCCAATCGCACCCCACCTGCAAGGAAAGCAAACCATGCTGACCGCCATCATCGACTATGAAAGCGGCAATCTGCACTCTGCCGAAAAGGCCTTTCAGCGCATGGCGCGCGAGGTTGGCGGCGGCACCGTGGTGGTGACCGCCGACGCCGACGTGGTGGCCCGCGCCGACCGCGTGGTGCTGCCCGGCGACGGCGCCTTTCCCGCCTGCGCGCAGGCGCTGCGCGGCCAGTCCGGCCTGTTCGAGGCGCTGGTCGAGGCGGTCGAGACCCGTGGCCGCCCGTTCCTGGGCATCTGCGTCGGCATGCAGCTCATGGCCACCTGGGGCCGCGAGTACGAGGATACCCAGGGGCTCGACTGGGTCGGCGGCGAGGTGGTGAAGATCACCCCCTCCGATCCCGTCCTCAAGGTGCCGCACATGGGCTGGAACGACCTGGTGATCGACCATCCCCACCCGGTGCTCGACGGGATCACGACCGGTGATCACGCCTATTTCGTGCATTCCTACCAGTTCCGCGTCGATGCGCCCGAGGAGCGGCTCGCGCATGTGGATTACGGCGGCGACGTCACCGCCATCATCGGGCGCGGCACCATGCTCGGCACCCAGTTCCACCCGGAGAAAAGCCAGAAGACCGGGCTGCGGCTGATCGGCAACTTCCTGCGCTGGCGGCCCTGACCGGACCGCCCCGCGCGCCGCTCAGTTCACCCGCGCCCAGACCTGCGATTTGCACACCGGCCCGAGGCACCCCCTGACGGTCATCCGGTCGCCACGCACCTGCATGGTGCCCTTGATGGTGCGGTTGTGGGCAGGCACGAAAGCGTGCCCCGTCCAGACCCCGGCCCCTGCCGGAGTCATGTCCCAGAACACCCGCACCCCGAGGTTCGGCGTCTTTATCGGGCGCCCCTGACGGTCATAGGTCCGCGCGATCACCCCGCAGGCCGCCGCGCCACAGGGCCGCGCCTCGATATGGGCGACGATTCCCTTTGCGTCCGGCGGCGTCAGCCAGGTGCCCAGCGGCGTCTCGGCCCCGGCCAATGCCGGCACCAGGCCCGCGCAGCAGCACGCGACCAGGACCGTTCTGAAATTTTCCATCATGTGCACCAACATCACTCCATTCAGCGATACTGGCATTTGCTGCCGTCTGTCCCGGCCCGGCAGAACAAAGCCGAGGGCACTCTACACGCCCCCGGCCCCGTCCACCAAACCAATTCCCCGCCCCCGCGCCCATCGGCGCATTGGCGCCGAGGTTCAGTTCACCCGGCTCCAGGTCTGTTTCGAACAGATCAGCCCGCCCGCCACGCAGCCGCGCAGCGCCACGCTGTCGCCCGAAAGATCCATCTTGCCGATGTAGATCTTGTTGTTCGAAGGGCGCCAGACCTTGCCCGCATAATGCCCGTCGCCCTCCGGCACCATGCCGATCACCAGCGTCTTGCCCTTGTTCTCCGAGTCGTATTCGCCGGAACCATTGAAAGTCCGCGCGATCACCCCGCAGAGCGCCGCGCCACAGGGCGAAATCTCGACATGGGCGTAAGAGCCGTCGTCGACCTCGGTCTTCCAGGTCCCCTCCAGCGGATCGGCCGCCAGCGCCGCCCCGGCCAGCCCCAGCGCGGCGGCAACGCCCAGCGCAAGCGGTTTGAATACACGTTTCATCGAAAAAACCTCCCGTTTGCCCCACAGTGGCCCGCCCCCCCCGAGTCGGGCAAGGTTGACCCGGGGTCGCGTTGCAATTTGCCGCGCCCCGGTGCAAGAGGGCGCGAAACCCCGCTGCACCGGAAAGGCCCGCCGATGATCCTCTACCCCGCCATCGACCTCAAGGACGGACAGGCCGTGCGCCTCTTGCGCGGCGACATGGACAAGGCGACCGTGTTCAACGACGACCCCGCCGCCCAGGCCCGCGCCTTTGTCGAGGCCGGTTGCGACTGGCTGCACCTCGTCGATCTCAACGGCGCCTTTGCCGGCGCGCCGGTCAACGCCGCCGCGGTCGAGGCGATCCTCGCCGCCTGCGACGTGCCCGCCCAGCTCGGCGGCGGCATCCGCGACATGGCCACCATCGAGGGCTGGCTCGACAAGGGGCTGGCCCGCGTCATCCTCGGCACCGTGGCGGTGGAAAACCCCGCGCTGGTGCGCGAGGCGGCCCGCGCCTTTCCGGGCAAGGTCGCCGTCGGCATCGACGCGCGCGGCGGCAAGGTCGCGACCAAGGGCTGGGCCGAGGAAACCGACGTCGACGCCACCGATCTGGCGCGCAGCTTCGAGGATGCCGGCGTCGCCGCCATCATCTATACCGACATCCAGCGTGACGGCGCCATGCAGGGCCCCAACGTCGAGGCCACCGCCGCACTTGCCCGCGCGGTCTCGATCCCGGTGATCGCATCCGGTGGCGTCAGCTCCATCGCCGACCTGGTCGCGCTGCGCGACTGCGGCGCATCGCTCGACGGCGCGATCTCGGGCCGCGCGCTCTATGACGGGGCGATTGATCTCAAAGAGGCGCTGTCGGTGCTGCGCGGCTAGGCCGGCGCAACCGCGCATGGCCCGCCTGGTCCACCGCATCTTCGCGCTGCTGGGGCTTGGCCCGATCCTGCTCTGGCTCGGGGCCGCCGCCAGCGTGCTGACGCTGGGCAACCTCTTTGGCTGCGATATCAACGAAGGCTCCGCCGCCCCCTGCATCGTTGCCGGCACCGACCTTGGCGAGACCGCCTATACCCTCGGGATCTTCGCCGCATGGGGGCCGCTTTTCCTGGCCCCGGTAGTGATGGGCGCGGCGATGCTCTGGGCGCTCTTCGCGGCGGTCCGGGCGCTCCTGCGCCGCCGCGCCTGAAACGCACCCGGCCCCGCGCAAAACACGGGGCCGGGCCAAGGGGCCGGCACGGGGGACGGGTCCGGCCCGGAAAAATCAGGTCAACCGGGGGCGATCAGCCCTCGCTCAGCAGCCCGGCCGCCATCGCGGCGTCAGCTTCCGCCGTGTCGACCTCGCCATCGGCATTGACGTCGATCTTGGCAAAGGTCTCGGCGTTCATGTCCGGAAACGCCGCCTTCAGCTCGTCCATCGAATAGGTGCCATTGCCGTCGGCGTCCTGCTCGGCGGTCAGCGCCTGTGCCGCCAGCGGGCTTGCGATCAGTGCGGCCAGCGCGGCGGATTTCAGGGCAAACATCTTCATGACAACTCTCCTTATTGTCCTGTGTCTCTCCGGCCGCCGGACCATCCGGCAGGCCGTGAGGGCAAGCTAGGCGCGGATTTCACCCGCCGCGAGGGCATGGGGCCGGCGCCCCGATTTCCGGCAAGACATTGCCTTTTCAGCGAAAATCGCGCGCGTCCTTTTGCCGGGCGCGGCGCGTGATCCTTTCTCCGCCGGCCCGTCCCCCCGCCCCGCGCAACTTCGCGCCCATGGCGCGCCCCGGCCCGGTCCGGCCATTGACCCCACCGCCGCCGCCTGCCAGCGCGCGCCCGCGCCGATGCGCCCCTTCCCCCTCTGGCCGCCGGGGGGTATGTAGGCGGCAAAGGAGCGGCCCCATGCTGAAAACCCGCATCATTCCCTGCCTCGACGTGGCCGATGGCCGCGTGGTCAAGGGCGTCAACTTCGTCGATCTGGTGGACGCCGGCGACCCGGTCGAGGCCGCCCGTGCCTATGACGCCGCCGGCGCCGACGAGCTGTGCTTTCTCGACATCCACGCCACCCATGAGAATCGCGGCACCATGTACGACCTGGTGCAGCGCACCGCCGAGCAGTGCTATATCCCGCTGACCGTGGGCGGCGGCGTGCGCACCCGCGAGGACGTGCGCGCCCTGCTGCTGGCCGGGGCCGACAAGGTCAGCTTCAACTCCGCCGCCGTGGCCGATCCCGGCGTCATCGCCGAGGCCGCCGAGCAGTTCGGCAGCCAGTGCATCGTCTGCGCCATCGACGCCAAGACGGTCTCGCCCGGCAAGTGGGAGATCTTCACCCACGGCGGTCGCCGCGCCACCGGCATCGACGCGGTCGAATTTGCCCGTACCGTCACCGCCAAGGGCGCGGGGGAAATCCTGCTCACCTCGATGGACCGTGACGGTACGCGGGCGGGCTTCAACCTGCCGTTGACCCGCGCCATCGCCGACGCGGTCGACGTTCCGGTGATCGCGAGCGGGGGCGTCGGCACGCTGCAACACCTCGTCGATGGCGTCACCGAGGGGCACGCCAGCGCCGTTCTGGCCGCCTCGATCTTTCACTTCGGGGATTTCACCATCCGCGAGGCCAAGGAATACATGGCCGCCGCCGGCCTGCCGATGCGGATGGAGTTTGCCTGATGACCGTGCTCGACCAACTCGCCCAGACCATCGCCCAGCGCGCCGAGGCCGACCCCGACAGCAGCTGGACCGCCAAGCTTCTGGCCAAGGGTCCCGAGAAATGCGCCGAGAAATTCGGTGAAGAGGCCGTCGAGGCGATCATCGAGGCGGTCAAGGGCGACCGCGCCCGCCTCACCTCCGAGGCCGCCGACGTGCTCTATCACCTGCTGGTGATGCTGCAATCGCGGCAGGTGCCGCTCTCGGACGTGCTGGGTGAACTGGCCCGCCGGCAGGGCACCAGCGGCATCGCCGAGAAGGCCGCGCGCAAGGGATAGCCGTCGCCGCGTCCCGTGCCAATGCTTGACCCCATGCCATCGCCCCGGATACCCAATCCGCAAGAGCGAGGGGAGACGAGCAGATGACCATCCATTCCGGCGCGCGGGGCGGCCTGCGCCTGCCCGTGATCGAGACCGTCAATGCCTTTGTCGCGTTTCTCTTCGCCGCCTCCGCCCCGGTCGCCATCATCCTCGCCGCCGGCGCCCGCGGCGGGCTCACGGACTCCGATCTCGCCTCGTGGATCTTTGCCGCCTTCACGCTCAACGGGGCGCTGACCATCGGCATGTCGCGGGCGTTTCGCCTGCCGCTGGCATTTTTCTGGACCATTCCCGGCACCGTTCTTGTCGGCGCCGCGCTGCAATCGCTGTCGCTGCAGGAGGTGATCGGTGCCTACCTGCTGACCGCGCTTCTGCTGCTGGTGCTGGGGCTCACCGGCTGGGTGCGGGCGGCGATGGCGCGGCTGCCGATGCCCATCGTGATGGGCATGGTCGCCGGGGTCTTCGTGCAGTTCGGACTGGACTGGATCCGCGCCTTCGAGACCGACTTCACCCTCGTCGCGGCGATGAGCGCGGCCTTCTTCGCCCTGACCAGCCTGCCACGCCTGCAACGGCTGCTGCCACCGATGATCGTGGTGCTGGTGGTCGGGCTGGCGGTGCTGGCCCTGCAGGGCGGTGGCGTGACCCTGCCCGAGACCACCGGCCCGGTGCTGGCCCACCCCACCCTCTACACCCCCGTCTTCTCGCTTGCCGCGACGCTGGAGCTTGTGATCCCGCTCGCCATCACCGTGATCGCCGCACAGAACGCGCAGGGCATCGTGATCCTGCGCAGCTCCGGCCATGAGCCGCCGGTCAGCGCGATCACCACCGCGTGCGGCGCCGCCTCGGCCCTCACCGCGCTGTTCGGCTGCGTCTCCACCTGCCTCACCGGCCCCTCCAACGCGATCCTCGTGTCCGGAGGAGAGCCGGACCGCCACTGGATCGCCGCCGTGCTGCTCGGCCTCTTCGCCATCCTGTTCGGGCTGTTCGCGCCGCTGGTCACCACGCTGCTGCTGGCCACGCCGGCGGCCTTCCTCTCGACGCTGGCCGGGCTGGCGCTCCTGCGCACGCTGCAGGCGGCGTTCCAGACCTCCTTTGCCGGCGCCTTCCCGTTGGGGGCGCTGGTCGCTTTCCTCGTCACCATGGCCGGGCTGCCGGTCTTCAACATCGGCGCGCCGTTCTGGGGCCTCGTCTTCGGCGTGCTGACCAGCCTGCTGTTGGAGCGCGAGGCCTTTGCCAAACACTGAAAGGACCCGCCCCATGCCGGATATCGACATCGCCGTGATCGGCGCCGGGATCGTCGGAACCTCCACCGCGCTCTGGGCAAGGATGCGCGGCCACCGGGTGCTGCTGGCCGACCCCAACCCACCCGGCTCGGGCACCAGTTCCGGCAACGCCTGCACGCTGGCCACCTATGCCTGCCTGCCGGTCAACGACCCCTCGGTGCTGACCGGCCTGCCAAAACTGATGGTCAGCCGCGACAGCCCGCTGGCGGTCTCCTACGTCCACGCCCTGCGCAACCCGCGCTGGATGCTGTCGTTCCTGGCCAATTGCCGCGCCGCCCGCGCCCGCACCATCGCCGGGCAGCTGGCCGACCTGCTGTCGCATGCCGACGCCGGGCTGAACCCGCTGATCGCCGAGGCCGGGGCCGAGGATCTCGTCGTTGCGCGCGGCCAGCTCTCGGTCTGGTCCACCGAGGCCGGCGCGCAGGGCGCCGAAGCCGGCCTTGCCCTGCGCCAACGGCTCGGCATCCCCTTTACCGAACTCTCCCCAGAGCAAGCCCGCGAAATGGAACCCGGTCTGCGCCTGCCCATCGAACGCGCGGTGCATTTTCCTGCCGCCCGCCACATCCGCGACCCCGAGGAACTGGTGCGCCGGATGCACGCCCGTTTCCTCGAGTTGGGCGGCACATGGCGGCAATCCACCGTCACCGGAACCCGCGCCCATGACAGCGGGGTCGAGATCACCCTCGACGACGGCACCTATACCGCCGGGCACGCGGTGCTGGCCGCCGGGGCCTTCTCCAAACGGGTTCGGGGGGCCGGTGCCGAGCGCCTGCCGCTGGGCACCGAGCGTGGCTATCACCTGCTCTACGCCGGTGAGGCCGCCCGCGTCACCCGCCCGGTCGGCTGGGGCGAGGGCGGCTTTTACGCGGTGCCGATGGCGCGCGGGCTGCGGCTGGCCGGCACGGTCGAGATCGCCGCGCTGGAGGCGCCGGAGAACGCCGGGCGGCTGGATTATATCGCCCGCAAGGGGGCCGAGATGCTGGGCCCCCTGCCCGCGCCCGACAGCCATTGGCTGGGCTTTCGCCCGACCATGCCCGATGCGCTGCCGGTGCTCGGCCCCAGCCCCACCTCGGAGCGGATCATCCACGCCTTCGGGCACCAGCACCTCGGCCTCACGCTCGGCGGATTGTCGGGGCGCATCGTCACCGACCTGGCCGAGGGGCGCCAACCCAACCTCGACATCACCCCGTTCCGTCCGAGCCGCAGTTTCGCGCCGCTATAGGCGGTGCAGCTCGACGGTGAACCCCTCTTCCAGCGTCGGCGCGACGAAATGGCGGGAGATCTGGTGGAACTGTTCTTCGGTCGCCGCAAAGGGGTGATCGCCCTGCGCGTTGCGGGCGCGCAACCGCTCCAAACACACCGCGTCAGGCACATCCAGTACATGCAGGACATGGCCCGCCCCACAACGGTCGAGGATGCCGCGCATCCAGGCCCGCGTCTCGACCGTGTTGGCCGGGAAATCCAGAACCACCGAGGCCCCGGCGTTCAGCAATGACGCCACATGCGGCCCGAGGACCCCGCGCAGACGCCCCGCGCAGCGCACATAATCCCGGACGGACGACATCTGGTCGGAAAAAAGACCGCTCAGCCAGTCGTCTTCCGAGATCACGACGGTTCCGGGCAAGCGGCCCAGTTCTTCGGTCAGCGTCGATTTGCCCGAGCCGATCTTTCCGCACAGCATGTGCAGTGTAGGAGAGGACATGAAAACACCCGTGTTCGGCGCAATGCGCGCCAGTGACGATCAGATACCAAAACCCGGCCCGGCGTGTCAGGCCGGGACGATAATTCGACAGCGGCGCAGACCGCCGATCATCTGAACAAGGGGTGTCATGCCGGTCAGAAACACGATTCCCGCGCCGCTGTCCACCGCCCGCTGACGCACCCCGCCCCAGGCTGTTGCGCTTCGGCCCCGGGCTTACCGGGGCGCGTCCCAGGTGACCGGCTCCAGACGGAACAGCGCCGCCAGTTGCGCGTAGATCGCCGGCACCTCGCGTTTCAACTCCGCCGGCCTTTCGAAAAACGCCTCGACCGCCACCGCGAAAAACTCTTCCGGCCCCTCCGCGCCATAGGCATCCAGAACCGTCCGGCGCCCCATCTGCACCTGCTGCACATGCGCCTCATAGGCCGGACCAAAGGCGCGCGCCCAATCCGCGAACTTCTGCTCCGGGTCGAGGATCGGAACCCCGTCGGTATGGCCCGAGAGATCGTCGATCTGGTGGGCAAATTCGTGAAACACCACGTTATGGCCGTCGTGATCGTCCAGCGCCCCCTGCTGGCTGTGCGCCCAAGACAGCACCACCGGCCCCCGCGACCAGCTTTCGCCGGTGCGCACGATCTCGCGCTCGGTCACCACGTATCCGTTGTGCTGCGCCTGCCGCGATTTGAACGCCCCGGGATAGAGCAGGATGGTGGTCAGATGCTTGTACCAAGTGTCGCTGTTGACCACGAGCAGGCAGGCCTGCGCCGCGATCGACAGCCGCATTTCCTCGGTCACCTCCAGCCCGTTGCAACCGACGAAATCGACCTGGTCGAGGAACGCGTTGATCTTGCCCTCCAGCCGGTCGCGCAGAGTCGCGGGCAGCTTGCGGGTCAGCGGAACCTCTTCCGCCACGATGGCGCGCTCACTCTCCGACAGCGGCGTCTCGAACAGGGTCTTGCGGACCCTGCGCCGCGACCAGAACCGGTAACCCAGGGCACCGCCCGCCGCGATCAGGAGCATGAGAAGGAGCATGGGGGTCATGGGCGCCGCTCTGACAAGGTGAAGACTCCCTTCAGACCTAGAGATCGGCGCGGGGAAAACAACCGCCGGCTCACCCGCGTTAACCGCCGTGAATGTCCCGCCCGTTGCGCAACGGGCCGAAACCCCGCGTTCGGTACGAAACGGCCTCCGAATCCCCCGGAACCGCCTTTGGGCCGGTTTCGTGGTGGGATCAGATTGTACGAAACGCGGCGAAAATTCCCCGATCCGCACCCGGCGGACTGGCCCGGCCATGGCGCGCGCGACACGGCGGCGTGAAATCCGCCCGCGAAGTACCCGGCGTTAACCGCGCCTTGCGCGCCGCTGTCACAGCTTGGACGAGATCACCCCGGTGGCGAAACCGCCCATCCGCAACTCGCCGAACAGGCGCTGATACTCGATCTTGGGACAGCGATTCTGGATCACCGTCACCCCGCGCGCCTCGGCCTTGGCGGCGGCCTCGGCGTGCTCGACCCCGATCTGCATCCAGATCGTCTGCAACGCGGGAAACCGCTCCAACGCCTCGTCCACGATCGGCGGCACCGCCTCGGAGCGGCGAAAGATGTCGACCATGTCCACATCGCCCTCGATCTCGGACAGGCTGGCGACAACCGTCTGGTCGAACAGCGTTTTTCCCGCGTGCCCCGGGTTGACCGGAACAATGTCATAGCCCTTGAGCGCGAGATAGCGCGCCACGTAATAGCTGGGCCGCACCGGGTTCAACGACACGCCGACCACGGCGATCCGCCGGGTGCGGGTAAGGATGTCTTTCAGGAATGTGTCGGAATACTCGGGCATGGCAGATCCTATAGCCGGGTTGCGGGCCAGAAAAAAGCGCCCAAAGCGAAATTGCTATGGGCGCCCAGTTTGGAACGAGGGACAGTGAAATGACACACGGCAGTTCCGGTCCGTGGTCACTGTGTTATTTGGGCACCATTCCGGAAAAATAAAGGGGCGCTCGCGATTTCGTGAGAATTCCGCCCCTAATGCCCCAACGGCCCCGGCCAAATCTCATCACTCAACGCGATATATTGCGGAATGTCGCGCAGCCACACCTTCATGTAGTTGCGATTGTGGATCAGGTACAATTTTCCATCCACGATTTTCCAGGCCTCCGGATTCGTCCCCGAGGCCATCCCCCTGGACATCGCATAGGCACAATACCCGCCGTATTGCGGCGCATAAGCCCTTGGATTTCTTTCGAAAATCTCGCGGTTCCGGGCGCTCGCGAACAGCCAGACCGCCCCTTTCCACATCACCGCAAGTCCCGGTTTCCCCCGCACCGCCTTGCCAGACGTGAAATAAGCCACCGTGTCATACCCCCCGATTGCCGCCCCCCCGCTGGAATAGAACACCGGCATCTCGGCCCGCGCCACGGTGGTGAGCAGCAGGAAGGCGGCGAGGACAGACAGGATCAGACGGCGGGGCATGGGAATTTCAGTGGTTGTTGAGGACAGCCCCAAGATGCCTTCCGAAACCCGGCCTGCAAAGCCCCGCTGACGCGCTTGTGATGGATGCGGAGCGGCGCGTGCCCCGCGCGCCTCAGTCGAAGATGTCCTCGACGAGGTCCCAGGCCTCGTCCAGCACGCGGGTCATCAACCCCTTTTTTCGCTTGGGTTTCTTGCGTTTCGCCGGTTTCGGACGTCGGGCCGGAACGGCATCCGCGCTGACGGTCCTGTCGGTGCGCAGCATCTTCAACTCGCGCAGCGGCGCGCCGCAGCCCGAGCAGCTTAACTCGTGCCGATCCCTGCCGCTCAGCACCAGCACCGCGCGGGTGCCGCAATAACAGCAGGTGGCGATCTTGGGTCCCTGTGGAATCGGCGGGCCTCGCTTGTCCGGGTCGTTCGATCAGTGGCTCAGAGAGGCATATAGGGCGATCGCCGCGGCGTTGGAGACGTTGAGCGAGCCGAATCCCCCGGCTGCGTCAATCTTGACCAGCTGGTCCACGGTGTCCTTGGTCTTGGGCCGCAGCCCCGGCCCCTCGGCCCCCAGCACCAGCACCACGGGACGGTCGCGGCGCCCCTCCAGCGCGGCCTCGATGGTTTGTTCGGCCTCGCCGTCCAGCCCGAGCACGAGGAATCCCATGCCCTGCAACTCGACAATCGCCTCGGCCAGGTTGCGCACCCGCACATAGGGTTGGCGTTCCAGCGCGCCGCTGGCGGTCTTGGCCAGCGCCCCGGTCTCGGGCGCGGAATGGTGGCGGGTGCCGATCACCGCGCTGGCGCCCAGCACCTCGGCGCTGCGCAGGATCGCGCCCACGTTATGCGGGTCGGTCACCCGGTCGAGCAGGATCACCCGGGGCGGCGCCCCCTCGACCGCGCGCCCGATGCAGACCTCGGTCAGGCTGCCCCAGCTCAGCGGTTTCACCTCCAGCGCCGCGCCCTGGTGCACCGAACCGGGGTCGATCGGCGCGGTGAACTTGCGCGGATCGACCTGTTCGGGTTCGATGCCGGCCTCGGCGATGGCTTCGGCCAGCTTGTCCTGCGCGTTGCGGGTGACGATCAGGCGCAGCTTTTCACGCCGTGGATTCATCAAGGCGTCCCGCACCGCGTGCAGGCCGAACAGCCAGACGGTTTCAGAGCCGGCGGCCTTGCGCGCCTGTTCCTTTTCGACCACCCATTTGGGTTTTTTCATCATCGCCCCCACATCCCGAAATCCCGGACCCGGTCCGGACCCGCAGGGCGGCGGATTTTCCTGTTGACGCCCCTTGAGCGCGCTTGTAATCACGCCCGCACATCCGGCGCAACCGCGCAGGTGGATGGGCGACAGGCCGCAAGGTGTGGCAGGGGACTGTAACTCCCTCGCGGAGACGCACGCTAGGTTCGATTCCTAGGTCGCCCACCATTCCCCCCCTTCGATTATTTGGCCATGCCCTCGCGCAGCCCGGCATTTTCATGACTTAACGTGAATTTAGCGTTTTTCCGTCCCAATCCGAGAAACTCAACCAGGTTTGGACCGGACATTGGGCCCCAAGACGCTGAAACTCATTTCCTGGGCGGCCCTGCTCATGGGCGTGCTGATTTTTGCGACCACGCTGTTGATCGTCAACGCCCGGCTGTCCGTGACCGAGGTCCTGGTAACCCGCGCCTCCGCGGCGATCTCGAATATCTGGTACCAGCGCCATTTCCACGATTCCGCTGCGTTCGAGGCGGTGATCCGCGCAAACGAACAGGACAAAGTCGCCCCCCGCTATCAAACTGGTCTGGATGCTTTCGGAGAGGTCGTTTTCTTTCGGATCTTCGACGGCCATGGGCGGCTGACGCTGGCGGCGACACGGGCCCACGAGCCCGCGCAGGACAACCCGATCCCCGATGGCCCCCTGCCGATCACGGAGCAAGAGCGCAACACGGTGCAGGCGGTACTGGCCTCGGGACAGCAAGCAACCGCTTTCGATATCAGCACCCCGCACGAAGAGAGCACGACGGTGTTCGCCCGCAGCATCCTTCCGATCCGCTACCGGGGGGACATTCTTGGCGCGGCCGAGGTCGTGATCGATGCCAGCGGTCCACTTGGCGAAATCTCTGCCGCCTTCCGCTGGTTCAGCCTCTTCGTGGCTTCGGTCCTGACCCTGGTCAGCCTGATCCCGATCTCGGTCATCGGTTATTCCTGGGTCCGGCAATCCAGGCTGAACGTCGAATTGGCCAAGGCACGCGACAAGGCGCGCCAGGCCGAGGCGATCAAATCTCGGTTCCTTGCCAACATGAGCCACGAGATCCGCACACCGCTGAACGGGATCATGGGCATGGCCGAGCTGCTGAACGAAACCCGGCTGAGCGACGAGCAGCGCGGTTATTCCGCCACGATCCTGAGTTCCTCCTCCGCCCTGCTGACCATCATCAACGACATCCTGGATTTCTCCAAGATCGAGGCCGGACGGGTCACCATCACGCAGGCCCCCTTCGACCTGCACGACTGCGTGCAGGACGCGGCGACGCTTCTGTTTCCCGCCGGCAACGGCAAGGGGGTGGAGCTTTGCGTCGATTTCCAGGTCCCGTTGCCGGCCTGGGTGATCGGGGACGAGGCCCGGCTGCGGCAATGCCTGCTGAACATCGCCGGAAACGCGATGAAATTCACCGACGCAGGGCACGTGACGATCCGTGTCTCGCGCCCCGCCGGAGACCGGATCGAAATCGCCGTCTGCGACACCGGAATCGGCATCCCGCCGGACCAGATCGACGCCATCTTCGTGGATTTCGAACGGATCGAGGGCCCCGGAACCACGAATCGCCCCGGCACCGGGCTGGGGCTGGCGATCACCCGCCGCCTGCTGCGGTTGATGGGCGGCGATATCTCGGTGCAGAGCACACCGGGCAAGGGATCGCTGTTTCGCATGGACCTGCCACTGCCGGAGACCGCTCCGCCCGAGACGGCGCAGAGCGAGACCCCGGTGCTGTTTCCCGACCCGGCGGCCCTGCATGGCAAGACCGCCGTCGTGGTGGACGACCTGGAGGTCAACCGCCGCATCCTGACCGAACGGCTGGCCAGCTTCGGGATGCACAGCACCGCCTATGACGGCGCCGCCGCGACCCTTGCCGCGCTGCGGTCGGGGCGGCAGCCGCTGCCCGATATCGTGGTGTCAGATCACCAGATGCCGGGCATGGATGGCGCCGACCTGTTGCGGGCGCTGCGGGCCGATGCCGGCACGGCCGACCTGCCGGTGGTCATCCTGTCATCGGGCGACCTCGAGACGCTGCGGGCCGCCTTCACCGGGGACAGGCCCGAATTCTTCCTGCGCAAGCCGGTCCGCACCGACCGGCTGTACAAAACCCTGCGCCGCGCCATGGGCGAGACCGGCCAGCCGGCGCACGACACCGCCGGTCCGCCCGAAACCGGCGACACCGACCCGCCCCCGGACACCGCCTGGATGCAGGTCGGCCTGGCCGAGGACAACCAGACCAACCGTTTCATTGTCGAAAAGATGATCTCGGGCCGGGTCGCGCGGGTGATTCCCTGGTCCGACGGGCAGCAGGCGGTCGACGCCTATCTTGCCGAGCGGCCCGACGTGATCCTGATGGACATCTCGATGCCGGGCAAGGACGGGTTGACCGCAACGCGGGAGATCCGCGCGCTGGAGCGTCAGGCCGGGCTTGCGCCTTGCGTCATCCTGGCGTTGACCGCCCATGCCCTGACCGAGGATCGCGACCGCAGTGCCGGGGTGGGCATGGACGGCTTCCTGAGCAAACCGATCCGCAAGGCCAGGCTGATCGAGGCGCTGGAGGCGGCCGGCGCGCGGCTGGCAGAGCGGCGGACGCAAACGCCGGATACCCGCGACACCGGCTGAGCCGGGCTCAGCCGCCCTGCCCCATCCGCTGGATCCGGTCCCAGGTTTCCGAGCCCTCGCGCCCCAACTCGTCGAGCACGTCGAAATGATCGCGCCCGGGACAGCGCGCCAGGCTGATCCGCCGCAGCTTGCGCCCCCAGAGCGCGGCCAGCGCATCGCTTTGGCGGCCGAAGGCCTCGGGCTCGTCCGCCCCAACGACGAGGTGCACCGGACGGTCCGCCGCCGGCCAGTAGAGCAGCGGCGACAACCGCTCCACCTCGCCGGGGGTCAGCCCGACCGCCTCGTTGACATAGGACGCCGCCACCGGGGCAAGGTCATAGACCCCGCTGATCAGCACGTATCCCGCCAGCGCACCGGGCAGATCATCGCCCCCCAGCCCGGCCAGGATCGCGGCGACCAGATGCGCCCCGGCCGAATGCCCGGCCAGAACGATGCGATCCGGGTCGATGCCGTAATCGGCCGCATGGCCGCGCAGGTGGCGCAGTGCCGCCGCGACCTCGTCGACGATCTGTTCGAGCCCGGCCTCGGGCGCCAGCGTATAGCCCACCCCCACATGCGCCCAGCCGGCCTGCGCATAGGCGCGGGCGGCGAACCCCGACCACTGTTTGGACCCCTCCTGCCAGAACCCGCCATGAATGAAGACAAGGCAGGGGCGCTTCGCCCCCGTGCGCGGCGCGGTCACGTCATAACGCTGGCGCGCGCCGGGGCCAAAGGCAACATCGGACCAGTGCGCCAGATCCGTCGCCCCCGCCAGTGCGGCGGTCTTGGCGGCGTGCCGCGACAACACGGACTCGAAATCCTTGGCCGACCGACTGGGCGAAAGCTGCCGGTCCAACTCGGCCCGGCTCAGCCGGGCATAGGGTACGCGCATCTGGTGTCTCCATGCTGCAATCGCCCGTGGGATAATCGCTTTGCGCGTGGCGTGAAACCCTCTCGACGCCCTTGCCGCCAGGAGGCTAGGGTGCCGATATGCAACAGGAAAGGCCGCCGATGACCCCGCAAGACCTGCAACAGCTTTTGTCCGAGAATTTCGCCGAATGGGTCCGGGCGCTGGACCTCACGGTGATCGGCGCGGATGCGGACCACGTGCTGATGCGAATGCCGCTGGGGCCACATCTGGCGCGGGTCGGCGGCATCGTCTCGGGGCAGGCGCTGGCGGCGCTGGCGGACACCACGATGGTGCTGGCCGCGGTGGCGCAGGCCGGGGCGTTCAAACCCTTTGCCACCACCGACCTGCACACCCAGTTCCTGCGCCCCGGCACCGGCAGCGCGATCCTGTGCCGGGCTGAGATCGTCCGGGCGGGCAAGGCGCTGGTCTTCGCGCGGGCCGAGATGACCGAGGCCGACAGCGGCAAGGTGGTGGCGACGGCCACGGCCACTTTTTTCGCGCCCTGACCCGGATGCGCCGCGCGCTGACCCTCCTGTTCTGTGGCGCCGTGGTCGCGCTGGCGGGCTGTGGCCGCCCCCTGACGCCGGGCGAGCGCGCCTTTGCCGAGACCCTGCAGGGGCGCGACATGGCACTGGACCGGGTGCGGCTGGTGCAGGGCGCGCCGGTGGGCACATTCACCTTTCACCGCAAGCCGCGCCCGCCGGTCACCTGCCGCGAGCGGATCATGCCGCCGGAAACCGACGAGATCGTCACCACCCGGCCGGCCGCGGTCACGCTGTTCAACCGCATCTTCTTCAGCGAGGGCTGGTACCTGGAGGATTACACGCCGGGCTATCCCGATCGCCTCTACCTGGTCGAGGCGATGCTGCTGGCGCATGAACTGACCCATGTCTGGCAATGGCAGAACCGGGCGCGCACCGGCTACAGCCCGCTGCGGGCGGCGGCGGAACACGGCAGCAGCGATGACCCCTATCTGTTCGACCTGGCGGGGCCGCCGGATTTCCTGGACTTCGGGTACGAGCAGCAGGGCGCCATCGTCGAGGAATACGTCTGTTGCCGGACCCTGGCGCCCCGGGCGGCGCGCACCGAACGGCTGCACGCCATGTTGTCAAAGGCCTTTCCGGTCACCCCCCTGCCGCGCGACCGGGGCGACACCGCCGTGTTCCTGCCGTGGAAGGACGTCCAACTGGAGGGGATCTGCGACTAGGCGCTTACCCTTCGGCGACCTGGATGCTTTCGAGGTAGGACAAGATCGCGGCCAGCGGGCGCGGCGTGGGGGTCAGCGTGCCCTCGATATCGACCGGCACCAGGTCCCCTTCCAGCAGGGCACCGAATTCCGGCATGATCTCGGGCGTGACACCGCCGTGACCATAGCCGTCGATCTGCGACAACACCGCAGCGCGGGGAAAGGCACCGCCGTTGCGGGCCGCGATCCGGGTCAGGTCCGGCGCCTCCTGCCCACGGGAGAGTTCCCCGCCCTGCCCGTGATAATCGTGGCAGGCAACGCAGTTGTCGGCATAGAGCGCGGCCCCCTCGTCCGGGCCCGGCATTTCATCCACGACACAAGCCGCCAGGCCGGCCAGCACCGGCAGCGAGATCAACAGTTTCCGGGTCATCGGCGCGGTCATTCGGCTTGCAGGGTTTGCAGGTAGGCCATCAGGTCGGCGATCGGCGCGCTGGTCATGATCGGTTGACCGCTGTCGGTCTTGACCGCCTTGCCCTTGCCCTCGAAGAAGAACCCGTAGACCGGCATCGGGCTGCCGTGGCTGACCAGCGGGTCGCGCCCGTCGATACGCTTGACCACCCGTTCGAGCGGAAAGGCGCCGCCGTTGGCCTTGGCCAACTGGGTCAGGTCGGAGGGCTGGATCACCAGCACCCCGGCCATCGGCCCTTGGCCGGTCCCCTCGATGCCGTGGCAGGTGGCGCAATGCACGCGGTACAGCTCGCCCCCCTGCTTCACGTCCTGCGCCAGTGCCGGCACGGCTGCACCGACCAGCGCGAGCCCGGCAATCCATTTCACCATACGCATGGGCTTTCTCCCCTTGATTGACCTGACAGGATCACAATTCCTGAAGCGTTTCAACATGTTCCGCCGATATCCACGGCGCCGGTTCCCCCCGGACCAGGCGCAACGCGGGTCGGCAGATGCATCACGCAAGCCACTGTCACAGCCCCGGTGCCGCAGCTCAATGATACAGATCAACGCGTCGGCGCCGCGCCGCCTATGATGCTGTGACGCGGCCCGCGTCCAGGTGCAACACCCGGTCCATCCGTCCCGCCAGTTCCAGGTTGTGGGTGGCGATCAGCGCGGCCAGCCCGGTTTCCGTCACCAGCGCCATCAGCGCCGAGAACACCCGGTCGGAGGTCTCCGGATCGAGGTTGCCGGTGGGTTCGTCCGCCAGCAACAACCGGGGCCGATTCGCCAGCGCCCGGCAAAAAGCGACGCGCTGCTGTTCGCCACCCGACAGCGCGGCGGGGCGATGATCGGCCCGCGCCGAGAGGCCGACCCGGTCCAGCAATTCGCCCGCCCGTGCGGCGGCCTGTGCCCGGCCCGCGCCATTGGCCAGTTGCGGCAGGATCACGTTCTCGGCCGCCGTGAACTCGGGCAGCAGGTGGTGAAACTGGTAGATGAAGCCGACATCGCGCCGCCGCACGGCGGTGCGCGCCCGGTCGCCGCGCCCGGTCATATCCTGCCCGCCGATCGCCACGGTGCCGGTATCGGGGGTGTCGAGCAGCCCGGCGATATGCAGCAGCGTCGATTTTCCCGCCCCCGAGGGCGCCACCAACGCCACCGTCTCGCCCGCCGCGAGCGACAGGTCGATGCCGCGCAGAACCTGCACCTCGCCCGGGGTATCAGGGTTGTAGCGTTTCGCGACCGCCTCCAGCCGCAGCACCGGCTCACTCATAGCGCAGCGCCTCCACCGGGTTGAGCCGGGCGGCGCGCCGGGCCGGGAATATGGTCACGAGGAAGGACAGCCCCAGCGACAGCCCGACCGCCTTGAGCACATCGGACAGGTGCAGTTCGGCCGGCAGCGCATAGATGCCGCGAATCGCCGGGTCCCAGACCCCGCCGCCCATCACGAAATTGACGAAGGAAAAGATCGGGTCGATGTAGATCGCGAAGAGGCAGCCCAGAATCACCCCCAGCGCGGTGCCGATCAGCCCGGTGAAGGCGCCGCAGATGAAAAAGACCCGCAGCACCGAGCCCTCGCTCAACCCGATGGTGCGCAGGATGCCGATGTCGCGCCCCTTGTTCTTGACCAGCATGATCAGCCCCGAAACGATGTTCATCGCCGCGATCAGCACCAGGATCGAAAGGATCACGAACATCACGTTGTCCTCGACCTCCAGCGCGCGCAGGAACCCGCCCGAGGCATCGCGCCAGGTCCAGACCTGGGCACGCTCACCGGCCGCCTGTCGCAGCGCGGGGATCATCGCCTCGACCGCCTCCGGCTCTTCGACCATCACCTCGACCTCGTCCGCCACCCCCTCGCGGTTGAAATACGTCTGCGCCTCGTCAAACGGCATGTAGACGCGGGTGCGGTCGATGTCGTAGCGGCCGGCGGTAAAGATATAGACCACATCATAGGCGTTCACCCGCGGGCTGGTGCCGAAGGGCGTTTTCACCCCTTCGGGCGAGATCAGCTTGATCCGGTCCCCCACGACGACGCCCAATTCGCGCGCCACGCCCGACCCGATGGCGACGCCGGTGCCGAAATCGGCCAGGTCGCCCTGCGCCTGTTCGCCCGCGGCAATCGCCGGCAGCGAGGCCAGGTCGCCGGCATGAATGCCAAAGACCTCTACGCCGGAGTTGCGCCCGCGATGCGCCGCCATGACCTGTCCGCGCACCAGCGGCGCCGCCCGGGTCACGCCCGGCACCTGCGTCAGCCGCGCGGCCATGGCCTCGTAATCCGGGATGGTCCGGTCGATCCGGCCCTGGTCGGTCACCTGTCCGAGGTTGTAGACGGTGACATGGGCATTGGCGCCCAGGATGGTGCCGACGAACTCGGACCGGAAGCCCGAACGCACCGCCAGCGTGGCAATCAGGGCAAAGACGGCCAGGGTGATGCCGATCAGGCTGATCCAGGTCATCACGCTGACGCCGCCCTCGGCGCGACGCGCGCGCAGGTAACGCCAGGCGATCATCCATTCAAAGGGGGCAAAGGGCGCGGGGGTGCCGGCCATCGGTGGGCTCCTGCTCGTTTCGGGGAAAGTGCGCGCTGGACCGGGGGTGGTCAAGCCGGAAAACCGCCCGCCCGGCGGCGCCTTTCCGCGCAAGATCCGGGGGCGACGGGACGGGTCGGGCCTGTGCACAACCTGTGGGCAAAATCGGGGTCATCGCCACATTTGATCACAATTCAGCCCCATAATCCACGGAATCAGCACCGTAATATTGTCCATTGCGCCAGCTCTTGCGAACTTTCCAAAACCGAACCTGGGGGGCCAGGACCACGGAATGGAGAAGAAGATGCGCCCGATCCCGACTCTGCCATCCGCCCCGACGCGGATGCCTCCCCCTGCCCCGGCTCACGTCGAGATGCGTGACCTCGACAGCCCGCCCATCGACAGTGAAACGGCCGCCCTGCTGCGCTGTTGGTTGCAGCCGCTGATCGCCCGCGCCACGAGCTGGGAGGGGCTGAACCACGCCCTCGCCCGGCACGGCCATGCGCTGGCCTTTCGTGGCGGGCGGCTGTGCCTGATCGCCGGCCCGGAGGGCACCTGCATCTGTTCGATGCGCTTTCTCGGCGTCGGGCTCAAGGACCTGGTCGCGCGGCTGGGCCGCCCGGCGGTGCGCCCGCTGCCCGGTCACAGCGGCGAGGGCGAGCTGTGCTGCCCCGCCGCGCGTCCCGCCTGAACCCGGTCTGAACCGGGTTTCAGCCCGGTTTACAGCCAGGTGTGAAAGGACCGCTGCGCCATCGGTTCCGCGTGGGCACCGGTGCGGTGGTGCGGGGCATAGATCTCGGCCACCTTCTTCACCGCCTCTTCCGGGCTGAGTTCCACGCTTTCGCCGGTGCGGCGGCAGGTCAGTTCCACCACCCCGTTCTTCAACCCGCGCGGTCCCACGGTGATCCGCCACGGCAGGCCGATCAGGTCCATGGTGGCGAACTTGCCACCGGCGCGTTCCTTGGTGTCGTCGTACAGCGGCTCCAGCCCCGCCGCCGAGAGCGCGGCATAGATCTTGTCGCTGGCGGCGTCGGTCTCGGCGTCGCCCTGCTTGAGATTGACGATGCCACAGTGGAACGGCGTCACCCCCTCGGGCCAGATGATGCCCTTGTCGTCGTGGCTGGCCTCGATGATGGCCCCCAGAAGGCGCGACACGCCGATCCCGTGCGAGCCCATGTGGATCTGCACCGGCTTGCCATCGGGGCCTTGCACGGCGGCATTCATCGCCTCCGAATACTGCGTCCCGAAATAGAAGATCTGCCCCACCTCGATGCCGCGCGCGGTGCGGCGGCGCGCCTCGGGAACCTTGGCGAACTCCGCTTCGTCATGGGTTTCGTCGGTGCGGGCGTAACGCGAGGTGAACTCCTCCAGCACCGCCTGGCACTGCTCGACATTGTCATAATCAATCTCGCGGTCGCCGAATGTCAGATCGGTGATCTCGCTGTCATAAAAGACCTCCGATTCCCCGGTTTCGGCCAGCACCAGGAACTCATGGGTGTAATCGCCGCCGATCGGGCCGCTGTCGGCGCGCATCGGGATCGCCTGCAGCCCCATCCGCTCATAGGTGCGCAGGTAGCTGACCAGGTGGCGGTTGTAGGCATGCAGCGCGGCCTCTTTCGACAGGTCGAAGTTGTAGCCGTCCTTCATGTAGAATTCGCGGCCCCGCATCACGCCGAACCGCGGCCGGATCTCGTCGCGGAATTTCCACTGGATCTGGTACAGTGTCAACGGCAGATCCTTGTAGGAGCTCACGTTGGCGCGGAACACGTCCGTGAACATCTCTTCTGCCGTGGGCGAATAAAGCATGTCGCGCCCGTGCCGGTCCTGCATCCGCAGCATTTCCTCGCCGTAGCCGTCATACCGGCCGGATTCGCGCCACAGGTCGGCCGATTGCAGCGTCGGCATCAGCATCGGGATGTGCCCGGCGCGGATCTGTTCCTCGTGCACGATGTTTTCCAGCTTGCGCAACACCTTGAAGCCCAGCGGCAGCCAGGCATAGACGCCCGCGGATTGCTGCTTGATCATGCCGGCGCGCAGCATCAGCCGGTGGCTGACGATCTGGGCCTCGGCGGGGTTTTCTTTCAGGACAGGCAGGAAGTAGCGGCTCAGGCGCATGTGGGATCCCTTCCGGATAACGGCTTTTTGCCGGGTCTAAGGCAATCGGCGCGGTCAGGCAATCGACAAGGCGGACCGGGGCGAGTGCCATTGCGGGTCTTGCAACGCGGGGCGCGATGGGCCAAGGAAAAGGCTGGTGCAAAAGGGGCGCGCATGTCACTTCCGGTCCGGGACCAGCTCAGGTATTGGGGCATCGCCCTGGCGGCAACCGCGCTTGTGCTGTGGTTCCTCGGCGATGTGCTGATGCCCTTCGTTCTGGGCGGCGCCATCGCCTATTTCCTTGATCCGGCCGCCGACCGGCTGGAGCGCGCGGGTTGTTCCCGCCCGCTGGCCACCGGGATCATCACGGTGTTCGGCGTGCTGATCTTCGTGGTGCTGGCGCTGCTGGTGGTCCCGACGCTGATCAGCCAGACCGTCGACCTGATCAACATCGCGCCGCAACTGTTCCGCGACCTGCATACCTTTCTGACCGAGCGGTTCCCCGACCTTGTCGAGCCGGACTCGACCCTTCGAAAATCGCTGAACACGCTGGGAGAGACGATCCAGTCGCGCGGCGGCGAACTGCTGAACACGCTGCTCAGCTCGGCGGCCTCGATCGTCAACCTGGTGCTCATCTTCGTGATCGCGCCGGTCGTGGCCGTCTACCTGCTGGCCGACTGGGACCACATGATTGCCGAACTCGACCAACTGCTGCCGCGCGACCATGCGCCGGTGATCCGTAATCTGGCGCGCGAAATCGACAAGACGCTTTCTTCCTTCGTGCGCGGCATGGGAACCGTCTGCCTGATCCTGGGCACCTATTACGCGGTGGCCTTGATGCTGGTCGGGCTGCAGTTCGGCCTTGTCGTCGGGTTCGTCGCCGGCATCCTGACCTTCATCCCCTATGTCGGGGCCATCGTCGGCGGCGCGCTGGCGATCGGGCTGGCGCTGTTCCAGTTCTGGGGCGAATGGTGGTGGATCGTGGTGGTCGCGGCGATCTTTCAGGTCGGGCAGCTGGCCGAGGGCAATTACCTGACCCCGAAACTGGTGGGCAAATCGGTGGGGCTGCACCCGGTGTGGCTGATCCTGGCGCTGTCGGTGTTCGGCTCGGTCTTCGGCTTCGTCGGCATGCTGGTGGCGGTGCCGGTCGCGGCGGCGCTGGGGGTCCTGACGCGATTCGGCATGACCCAGTACCGCGACAGCCGCCTCTACAAGGGCATCACCGAGCAGGACGACGACTGACATGGCCGAACAGTTGAGTTTCGATCTGCCGGTCCGGCAGGCCCTTGGGCGAGAGGATTTCTTTGTCTCGCCCGCCAACGCGGTGGCCGTGGCGATGATCGAGAGCGCCCTGCCCTGGCCCGGCGGGCGGCTGGTGCTGAGCGGCCCGGCCGGTGCCGGCAAGACCCACCTGGCGCATGTCTGGGCGGCGCGCACCGGTGCGCGGATCGTCTCGGCCCGCAGCCTTCGGGCGGCGGATGTGCCGCAGCTGGCGCATCAACCCGTCGCGGTCGAGGACGTGCCCGAGATCGCCACCGATCTCGACGCGCAAAAGGCCCTGTTCCACCTTTACAACCTGATGCTCAGCGAGGGGTACGCGCTGCTTCTGACCGGGCGGCTGGATCCGGCGCTGTGGCAACTCAGCCTGCCCGACCTGCAAAGCCGGGTGCAATCGGCCCAGCACGCCGCGCTGACCGCGCCCGACGACGCCCTGCTGATGGCGGTGCTGACCAAGCTGTTTGCCGACCGGCAACTGGCCCCGAAACCGGACGTGATCCCCTATCTGGTCACCCGGATGGACCGCAGTTTCGCCGCCGCCGGCGAGATCGTCGACCGGCTGGACCGGATCGCCCTGGCCGAGGGGCGGACCCTGACCCGCGCGCTGGCGGCCCGCCTGCTCGACCGCGCCCCGGCCGAGGACGGGACGTCACGGCATCCGGCCCGCTCCGGTTCCCATGATTGACCCGCCGGACCCGATCCCGCATCCTGCCCCCGACATCTGCCAAGGGACGCCATGACCCCCGACCCGAATCCCGACCCGCAAGACTGGGGCCCCTTCGGCCGCCCGCTGTTCAACGATCCGAGCGCGCGGGCGCTGTCGCGGGTCGGTGTCGTCGACGTCGGCTCGAACTCGGTCCGGCTGGTGGTGTTCGATGGCGCGGCGCGCTCGCCGGCCTATTTCTACAACGAAAAGATCATGTGCGGTCTGGGCGCCGGGCAAACCGAAACCGGTCGGCTGAACCCCGAGGGGCGCCGCCGCGCGCTGGCCGCGCTGCAACGGTTCCAGCACCTCGCCGAGGGGATGGGCCTGCCGCCGCTGTCGGCGGTCGCCACGGCGGCGGTGCGCGATGCCGAGGACGGGCCGGAGTTCTGCGCCGAGGTGCTGCGCGAGACCGGCCTCTACATCTGGGTGATCGACGGCGAGGAAGAGGCGCGACTTTCGGCGCAGGGCGTGCTGTTGGGCTGGCCCGGTTCCTACGGTCTGGTCTGCGATATCGGCGGCTCGTCGATGGAACTGGCCGAGATCTCCGACGGCCGTGTGGGCCGGCGCCTGACCTCGCCGCTCGGGCCGCTGAAACTGCGCGACATCAAGGGCGGGCGGCGCGGACGCAAGGCCCATATCAAGACGGTGCTCGAGGACCTGAAAGAGCGCATGGGACCACAGCGCGACCGGCTGTTCCTGGTCGGCGGCAGCTGGCGCGCCATCGCCCGGATCGACATGGCGCGGCGCGGCTACCCGCTCAAGGTGCTGCATGAATACCGGATGACCGCCCAATCGGTGCGCGACACCGTCAAGTACATCGAGGCCAGTGATCTGGACAGCCTGCGCAGCGCGGCCGGCGTGTCCTCGGCGCGGATGGCGCTGGTGCCCTACGCGATCGACGTGCTGAACCGCTTGGTGCGCTGCTTCAAGCCCAAGGACATCGCCATTTCCAGCTATGGCATCCGCGAGGGACTGCTTTACGAGCAGATGCCGCAACGGTTGCGCGACCGCGATCCGCTGATCGAGGCCTGCTATTTCGCCGAGGACAAGGATTCCCGCCTGCCCGGCTTCGGCAAGACGCTGTTCCGCTATGTCATGCCGCTGTTTTCAAACGCCCCGCCGGCGCGGGTCCGGCTGATCAAGGCCGCCTGCCTGCTGCATGACGTCAGCTGGCGCGCCCACCCCGACTACCGCGCCGAGGTCTGTTTCGACTACGCCACGCGGGCCAACCTGGGCGGGATGAAACATTCCGAACGGGTGTTTCTGGGGCTCGCGCTGCAGCACCGCTATCGCAACAAGCGGGAAGGCACCCGCTTTGCGCCGCTCTATGAGCTGCTGGACGAGAAGGACCAGAAACAGGCCGAGATCCTGGGCAAGGCGATGCGGTTCGGCGCCATGCTGGTGATGGAGCCGGATGCCGACATGGGCCATCTGAAGTGGTTCCCGAAAAAGCGGCACCTCGACCTGATCCTGCCGGAAAAGGTCCGCCCGCTTTATGGCGAGGTCTGCGAGGCCCGGCTGATGTCGCTGGCGCAATCGCTGTCCGCCACGGTCACCGTCAAGACCCGCGGCTGATCACCGGGCGGACCGTCGCGCTCAGATGTCGGTGGGGCCGGTGGGCGGCGCGTCCTCGTCCTGGTCCGGCGCCGGGGCGTCCTCCGGAGCAGGATCCGGATCGGGGCGGCGGCGAATGAGGATGTCGCCGTTGGGCAGCATCTCGGGCGGGTAATAGAGGGTCCAGTCCTGGACCTCGTCCATCATCTCGGCCAGCGCCGGCCCCATCTCCTGGAAAAAGCTGCGCATCGACGGCCCCATCCGCTCGGCAAAGCCGCGCAGGTCCTCGACCGCCGGGGCCATCTCCTGGCGCAGCCCCTCCATGAACAGCTGCAACCCCTGCTCCATCATCGAGGGGGGCTCGTCCCCCTCCTGGGCCAGCGCGGGGGCAGCGGGAACGGCAAGGGCAAGGGTGAGGGCAAGGGCGCGGGCGTGTTTCATACCGGCAATATAGGGCCTTGGAGCGGTTCGCGTAAGGGTCAGATGTCGATATCCAGCGTCACCGGGAAATGGTCCGAGGCACACAACAACGCCTCGCGCAATTCCCGGAACGACCAACAGGTTTCATCCTCGAACGGATGCCAGATCCGCCACGACGGGCGGCGCGACATCAGGTCCTGCGACACCATGATGTAATCCAGCAGCGCCTGCAGGTATCGCCCCTGGTCCCGCAGGTGGAACCGGGCCGTGGTGGGCGCCGCTCGGGCCCGGGTCGCGAAGGCCTCGCGCGCGTGGGGGTCATACATGTCCTCGCCCAGCAGAACCTCGACCGAGGACCGGCCGAACAGCCCCTCGAACTCGTCCAGCCCGGGGCCGTCGTTGAGATCGCCCAGCAGGATCACGGACTCGCCCTCGGCCAGATGCGCGTCGATGCGGGCGCGCAGCCAGATCGCCTGCGCCAGTTGCTTGCGCCGGTTCTCGATGGCGCTGCGCAGCATCTGGTCGCGGCTGCCCGCACCGTGCGGCGCCTTCGACTTCAGGTGCGCGCCGATCAGGCGCAGCCTTGTGCCCGAGGCGGTCTCGGCGGCCAGTTCCAGCGGCGGCTTGGAAAAGACGACCCGGTCCTCGGTCCCGTCATTGTCCAGGTCGATCCGGAATACCCCGTCAAAGCGCGGCGCACCGGTGCTCCCCTTCTTGCCGGTCTCCTCGCCCCGGGGATCGTGCCGCACGGAGATCTTGTCCGGGTCGTAAAGCAGCGCGATCTCCTGGTGGGTTTCGTTGGCAAAGCCGATCACCGCCCGGCGCTGGCGCAGGTCAAAGGCGCGCGCGAACCCCTCCAGCGCCTTGACCGTATCCTGCCGCCGCCCGGTGTTGGGGGCCTCGACGATCATCACCGCGTCGGCCTCCAGCGCGGAAAAGACCTTGCCCAGCGCCTCGATCTGCTGGGCGCGTGTCACCCCCTCGCGCCCGGACCAGCCGTCATCGACCAAGAGCTGGTCCTCGTTGTCAAAGAGGTTGGCGAACCACTCGACGTTATAGCTGGCCAGCCGCATCAGCCGCCGTGGGTGTCACTGTGGCTGTCGCCGTTGATCTCGGCCCAGGCGCGGTTGATGTCGACCATGCGCCTTTCGGCCAGCCGGATCGCCTCCTGCGGGACACCGCGGGCGATCATCCGGTCGGGATGGCATTCCTGCACCAGCCTGCGCCAGGCCTTGCGCGCCTCGGGCAGTGGCGTGCCCGGCGCAATGCCGAGAATGGCATAGGGATCGGGCTCGGCCTCGGGGACGAAGCGGGCCTTGAGCGCGCGGAACTCGGCTGGCTTCAACCCGAAGATCGCGGCCACGTCCTGCAGGAAATCATTCTCGCTCGGGTGATAGAACCCGTCGGCCATGGCGATGTGAAACAGCCCCTCCATCAGGTAGCACAGGGCCTGGCGATCGGTGTCGAACATGCTGCGGATGCGCCGGGCGTATTCCTGGTAGCCGGCGACATCGGTGCGCGCCATGTTGAACACACGTGCCGCCCCCGCCTCGTCGGCGCGGGCGATCTGGAACACCTCGCGGAAGGCGGTCACCTCGTCGCGAGTCACCTGCCCGTCGGCCTTGGCCATCTTGGCCCCCAGCGCGATCACCGCGATGGTAAAGGCGACGCTGCGCTCGGGCGGGGTGCGCAAACGGTCGAACACCTGCGCCAGGCCTTCACCCTGGCGCAGCGCCTTCAGCGCGTCGGAGATGCGGTTCCAGATCGACATGGGTCAGTGTACCCCGCCAGTAGGGGAGAGTCAGGTGCGGCCTAGCCCGGGGGTCTGAAGGATTTTCTGCATCAGCACAAGGTCCAGCCAACGCCCGGCCTTGCGCCCCACCTCGGGCAGGCGACCGACCTCGGAAAACCCCATGGCGGCATGAAACCCGATGCCGTCCGGGTTGGCGCCGCTGATGCCCGCCACCAGAACATGCACGCCCTGTTCCGCCGCGATCCCCTCAAGCCGCGTCATCAACGCCCGGCCCATCCCCCGCCCGCGCGCCTGCGGGGCAAGCTGGATGCTGTGCTCGGCGCTGTGGGCATAGCCGGGACCGGCGCGGAACCCACCGTAGCTGGCAAAGCCCAGGACCCGCCCGTCGACCTCACCCACCAGGTAGGCCGGCCCGCGCGCGGCGATCTCGGCGGCGACGCCCTCGGGCGTCTTCTGCTCGGTGGTGAAGGTGATCAGCGTGTCGCGGATGATCGGGTTGGCGATGGCACAGATCGCCCCGGCATCCCCCGCCCGTGCCTGACGCAGCCTCACCGCAGCACCCGCACCCCGTGCGGCGTGTCGAATTCCGCGCTGAGCGCGGGCGCGCCCGGCTCGAACACCACGCGGGGATCGGCCAATTGCGGCGCCAGCAGGTCGCGCAACGCCACCGCCTCCGGATGCGCCACCACCAGCCGGCGCAGCCTGCAGCCCGAGGGCGGCAACATCCGCGCCGGGTGAAGATCGCATTGCCACTGGATCAGCGGCGGAAACAGGTTGTCATAGGGCAGCTTGCCATCCGCAGGCACGGCCATCCGCCAGCGCAATTCGCCCCGGCTCAGCGCCACCGGCGCGCCGGCCTGCACCGGCAATGCGGCCAGCAGCGCGTCGAGATCGTCACAGCGGCAGATCCAGTTGGTCAGCCGCGCGGGGCCCGCGAAGCTGTCCAGGTCGAACCAGCGCGGCCGGTCGGGCGCGGGACGCGTCGGATCCGTGGCGATCGCCTCGAGATAAAGCCCGTCCTCCAGCCCCAGCAGCCGGTTGTGGGTGATGAAGACGTCGTGCTGCCCGCCCGGCCCCATCGGCACGCCCAGCGCCGCCTCGACCGCTTCGGCGGCCTCTTCCAGCGTCTCGCCCGAGACCGCGATGTGATCCAGTTCCATGTTCGCCTCCGCCGGTGTCGCGGGCCAACCCTAAGCGGCGTCCCGGGGCCGGGCAAGCCCCGGCACCAGATCGTACGAAACAGCGGTCAAACCGCCCAATACACCAGCGCCCAGACCCCGGCCAACACGGTCGGATAGAAGGTGCCGGCAAAGCCAAGGGCGCGCAGCGGCGGCGACAGGCGATACCCGATCCAGAACAGGAGGCGCATCAGCGCAAAGGACAGACCCAGCGCGATCGCCACCGCACCGCCCAGCGTCAGCGCCGCAAACGGCCAGACCGCCAGCGCCAGCGCCAGTTGCTCCAGCGTGTTGGCCAGCACCTTTTGGTCGACCCAGGCGGGCGAGCCCGGCACCGGGTCTGCGCCGTCGATCAGATCGTCGTCAAAGAACCGCCGCGCCGCCAGCCGTCCGATCATCGCCGCCAGCACCAGCCCCGCCGGCAGGAAGGCCCCCGGCAGCGCCGCCGCGGCAGGCAGGTAGGGCAGCCCCAGAAACGACGGCGCAAACACCACCGCCAGCGCCCAGAGGGCGCCGGCGGCCATGCCGATCAGGATCATCATCCGGCGTCGGGGTGTCACCCCCGCGCCTCGCGGATCAGGCGCAGGATGTCCTGCGCCGCCTCGGGGATGTTGGTGCCCGGGCCGAAGATCGCGCTGACCCCGTTGTCATAGAGGAACTGGTAATCCTGCTGCGGGATCACCCCGCCGCAGATCACGATGATGTCGCCCGCGCCCTGGTCCTTGAGTTCCTGGACCAGTTGCGGCGCCAGCGTCTTGTGCCCCGCCGCCTGGGACGAGATGCCGATCACGTGCACATCATTGTCGATGGCGTCCTGCGCGGCCTCTTCGGGGGTCTGGAACAGCGGGCCCACGTCCACGTCGAACCCGATATCGGCAAAGGCGGTGGCGATCACCTTGGCGCCCCGGTCGTGGCCGTCCTGGCCCATCTTGACCACCAGCATGCGGGGGCGGCGCCCCTCCTGCTCGGCGAAATCCTCGACCGATTTCTGGATCGCGGCAAAGCCTTCGTCACCCTCGTAGGCGGCGCCGTAGACCCCCGCCAGCGTCTTGACCTCGGCGCGGTGACGCCCGAACACCTTTTCCATTGCCATGCTGATTTCCCCAACAGTTGCGCGGGCGCGCGCGGCCTCGACCGCCGCCTCCAGCAGATTACCCCCGTCTTTCGCGCGCCGGGTCAGTTCCTCCAGCGCCGCGTCGCAGGCGGCCTGGTCGCGGCTGGCGCGGATCTGTTCCAGCCGGGCGATCTGGCTTTCGCGCACCGCGACGTTGTCGACGTCGAGGATGTCGATCGGGTCTTCCTTGTCCTTGCGGTACTTGTTGACGCCGACGATCACCTCTTCGCCACGGTCGATCATCGCCTGGCGCCGCGCGGCGGTTTCCTCGATGCGCAGCTTGGGCATGCCCGAGGCAACGGCCTTGGTCATGCCGCCCATCTCGTCGACCTCCTCGATCAGCTTCCAGGCCTCCTCGGCCAGTTGCGCGGTCAGGCTTTCGACGTAGTAGGAGCCGGCCAGCGGATCGACCACGTTGGTGATCCCGGTCTCTTCCTGCAGGATCAGCTGGGTGTTGCGCGCGATCCGGGCCGAGAAATCGGTCGGCAGCGCGATCGCCTCGTCCAGCGCGTTGGTGTGCAGCGACTGGGTGCCGCCCAGGACTGCGCTCATCGCCTCGTAAGCGGTGCGGATCACGTTGTTGTAGGGGTCCTGCTCCTGCAGGGAGACGCCCGAGGTCTGGCAGTGGGTGCGCAGCATCTTGGAGCGGTCGTTCTTGGCGCCGAATTCAGTCATGATACGGTGCCAGAGCAGCCGCGCCGCGCGCAGCTTGGCCGCCTCCATGAAGAAGTTCATGCCGATGGCGAAAAAGAACGACAGCCGCCCGGCGAACTTGTCCACGTCCATCCCGGCCTCGATGGCGGCCTTCACGTATTCCTTGCCGTCGGCCAGCGTATAGGCCAGCTCCTGCACCAGGTTCGCGCCGGCCTCCTGCATGTGATAGCCGGAGATCGAGATCGAGTTGAACTTGGGCATCTCGTTCGAGGTGTACTCGATGATGTCCGAGATGATCTTCATCGAGGGTTCGGGCGGATAGATATAGGTGTTGCGGACCATGAACTCCTTGAGGATGTCGTTCTGGATGGTGCCCGCAAGCAGCGATTTGTCGTGGCCCTGTTCCTCGCCCGTGACGATGAAATTGGCCAGGATCGGGATCACCGCGCCGTTCATCGTCATCGAGACCGAAACCTTGTCCAGCGGGATGCCGTCGAACAGGATCTTCATGTCCTCGACGCTGTCGATGGCCACGCCCGCCTTGCCGACATCGCCGACGACGCGGGGATGGTCGCTGTCATAACCACGGTGGGTGGCCAGGTCGAAGGCGACCGAGACCCCCTGCTGGCCGGCGGCCAGGTTGCGGCGGTAAAAGGCGTTGGATTCCTCGGCGGTGGAGAACCCGGCGTATTGCCGGATGGTCCAGGGGCGCCCGGCGTACATTGTCGCCTTGACGCCACGGGTGAAGGGGGCAAAGCCCGGCAGCGTGCCCATGTGGGGCAGATCTCCGGTGTCTTCCTCGGTATAGAGCGGTTTGACCTCGATGCCTTCCAGCGTGGTCCAGTCCAGCTCTTCCAACGGGCGGCCGCGCAGCTCTTTCTCAGCCAGTGCCCGCCAGTCGTCGGTCGTTTTGCTCATCACGTCTTCCTCTCGTCAGGTCGGATTGCGGCGGGGCGGTGCCCGCCTGTGTCTTGTCGGGATCGCGGGCCAGCCGCGCGAGGCCGTTCGCCCCGCCCGCCAGCCACATGATGTCGTCGGCATAGGCCTCGCGCAGGGCCTCTCCCTGGGCCGGCGTGAACGGCTGCCAGCGCCCGGCCCCCTCGGGCAGCGCCGCGGCCTCGGCGCCAAGCCAGGCCCGCAGTTCCGGCAGGCGCGGCGTGGCGGCGATCCAGCCCCGGGCATGCTGCGCCGGGGCGGCAAGGGGCACCATCTGTTCCAGCTGCGCCTCGGGGCGGCCGCCGAAGGTCTCGAACGGCAGAACCGTCACCTCCGCCCCGGGCACGGCGCAGGCCACCTCCTCGACCACCTCGCGCCAGCCGGTCCGGCTGCTGGCCAGCCGCGCCAACCGTTGCGCCGCCGGCAGCCCCGCCCCGCGCGCGATCGCCTGCGCCAGCCCCGAGGCCCAATAGGCATCGAGCGCCCTTATGTTCAGCATCACCCGCAGCGGGTAGCCCTCGAACGCCCGGGCCAGCCGCGCCATCCGCTCGCCCACCCCGCAATAGAGCGAGCCCAGCCGCAGGTTGGCGCGCAGCGTGCCCATCATGTCCGGGTCGGACACGATCAGGTAGCGTGTCCCGGTCCCGGACTGCGCGGCCAGGTTCAGGCGGATGCGGCCGATCGCCCGCTCCACCGCGCCGGGTCGTGGCGGAGACGTGCGCTCGGGCAGCAGCCCCGCGAACAGGGCGTGCCGGGTGCGCCGTGGCCCCCAGACCGCGCAGCCCGCCGCAGACACCCGCGCGTGGTTGCGCGAGAGGTAATCCTGGAATGTGGAAGTGGCGCACAGATGCGCGCCGATATGCAATACAACGTCCATCGCCATGCCGGTCCTTTGTCACCGGGCCGCGCCGACCGGCGGCCCCTCGGGTCATGGGCCGATCATCGCCCCCACCCCTGACAAAGCGATTAACGCCGCATTTTTCGCGCCCCGTCGGGAAATCGGCATTCGCTTTCCCGTTGCGCCCCCCTATATTCGTCCAGACAGGAGACCGCATGACACCACGTACCCTAGCCCTTGTTCTGTCGGCCCTCTTGCCGGTTTCCGCCTGGGCCGCGGACGGCACCGCGACGGCAGCAGACACATTGGTCCGCCCGGCCGGCGACACCGAGTTGAGCAGCTTTCTCTGGGTCAACCGGCCGATCGTCATATTTGCCGATACCCCGGCCGACCCCCGGTACCAGGAACAGCTCGACAAGCTCACTGCCGAGGCCGAGCGGCTGGTCGACCGCGACGTGGTGGTGCTGACCGATTCCGATCCCTCGGCCCGCAGCCCCGCCCGCCAGCAATTGCACCCGCGCGGGTTCCAGTTCGTGCTGATCGACAAGGACGGCTCGGTCATGCTGCGCAAGCCGTACCCGTACAGCGTGCGCGAGGTCACCCGTACCATCGACAAGACGCCGATGCGGCAACGCGAGGTCGAGGAACGGCGCGAATCGCAATGACGGTGCCCCGGCCGAAGCCGGGCCACCGAAGCGATCTGAACCTGCGCCGTCACCGGTGTCATGGGGTCGCCTGCTCCGATCTCACTCGAATTCCATGATCACGTCGTCTACCGCCAGGCTGTCGCCCGCGGCGGCGTTGATCTTGGAGACAACGCCGGTCCGTTCGGCGCGCAGGATGTTCTCCATCTTCATCGCCTCGACGGTGCACAGCGGCTGACCCTCCTGCACCTCCTGGCCGACCTCGACATCGACCTTCACGATCAGGCCGGGCATCGGGCAGAGCAGCATCTTGGAGGTGTCCGGCGGCAGTTTCTCGGGCATCAGGCGGGCCAGCTCGGCCTGGCGCGGGTTGCGCACATGCACCTTGAGATCGGCGCCACGGCTGCGGATGCGGAAGCCATGGGTGATCTTGCCCACCTTCAGCACCAGCGTCTCGCCGTCGACCGCGATCTCGGCAAGCTGATCGCCCGGGGTCCAGTCGCTGGCCACGCGGTGCATGCTGCCATCCTCGAACCGGACCGTCGAGCCCTCGTGGTCGGCGGAAATGCGCACCGGGTAATCCTTGCCCTGCAGGCTGACCACCCAATCCTCGCCCACGTGGCGTTCGTGGTTATCCATCCGTCCCGACACCCGGCTGCGCCGGATCTCGGCCACCCGGTGCATCGCGGCGGCGCTGGCGGCAATCCGGCGCAGCGCCAGTTCCGGCAGTTCGACGCCCTCGAACCCCTCGGGGTACTCCTCGGCGATGAAGGCGGTGGTGATGTCGCCCGAGACGAACTTGGGGTGATCCATCACCGCGCTGAGGAACGGCAGGTTGTGACCGATGCCCTCGACCTCGAACCCGTCCAGCGCATCGCGCATCGCCTCGATCGCCTCGGAGCGGGTCGGCGCCCAGGTGCAGAGCTTGGCGATCATCGGGTCATAGTACATGCTGATCTCGCCGCCCTCGAAGACGCCGGTATCGTTGCGCACGGCGGTCTCGCCTGCGGGGGCGTCACCCTGCCACTTGCCGTTGACCTGCAGCGGGCCGGCGGCCATCTCTGACGGCGGACGATAGCGGGTCAGCCGCCCGATCGACGGCAGGAAGTTGCGATAGGGATCCTCGGCATACAGCCGGTTCTCGATCGCCCAGCCGGTCAGCTTGACGTCATCCTGGGTGATCGACAGCGGCTCGCCGGCGGCGACGCGGATCATCTGCTCGACCAGGTCGACACCGGTGATCAGCTCGGTCACCGGGTGCTCCACCTGCAGCCGGGTGTTCATTTCCAGGAAGTAGAAGTTCTTGTCGCCATCGACGATGAATTCCACCGTGCCGGCGCTGGCGTAATCCACCGCCTGCGCCAGGGCCACGGCCTGTTCGCCCATCGCCTTGCGCGTCGCCTCGTCGAGGAAGGGGCTGGGCGCCTCTTCGACCACTTTCTGGTTGCGGCGCTGGATCGAGCATTCCCGCTCGCCCAGGTAGACGCCGTTGCCGTGGCTATCACACAGCACCTGGATTTCGATGTGGCGCGGTTGGGTCACGAATTTCTCGATGAAGATCCGGTCGTCGCCAAAGGAACTGGCCGCCTCGTTCTTGGAGCTTTGAAAGCCCTCGCGCGCCTCTTCGTCGTTCCAGGCGATCCGCATCCCCTTGCCGCCGCCGCCGGCGCTGGCCTTGATCATCACCGGGTAGCCGACCTCGCCCGAGATCTTCACCGCCTCGTCGGCATCCTCGATCAGCCCCATGTAGCCGGGCACGGTGGAAACGCCGGCCTCCTGCGCGATCTTCTTCGAGGTGATCTTGTCGCCCATTGCCTCGATCGCCTTGACCGGGGGGCCGACAAAGGCGACGCCCTCGGCCTCCAGCGCCTGGGCGAACTTCGGGTTCTCGGACAGGAAGCCATAGCCGGGATGCACCGCCTTGGCCCCGGTCGCCCGGATCGCCTCCATGATCTTGTCGATCACGATATAGGACTGGTTGGCCTGCGGCGGGCCGATGTGCACCGCCTCGTCGGCCATCTCCACGTGCAGGGCGTTCTTGTCGGCGTCGGAATAGACCGCGACCGTGCCGATACCCATCTTGCGGGCGGTCTTGATAACGCGGCAGGCGATCTCGCCCCGGTTGGCGATCAGGATCTTGTTGAACATGTCTCGTCCTTCGTTCTTGGGTCTCTGGCACGCAAAACGCCGGCCCGGGCACACTGGCCCGAACCGGCGTTCAGCTCATCACGGGTCGGCCCACGGTCGGGCCGGGAAATCATCTGGCGCGGGCGCAGGCCCTGCTCGACACGGGTCTCAGCACTGGTCCGGGTGTTCCTGGCAATAGAGCACGTTGGCCGCAGCCCCGGCCGCAGCCCCGACGCCACGGTTGGTGTCGAGCACGGCCGCGCCAAGATACCCGGCACCGGCGCCATAGAGGATCTGTTCGGTCGGATCATCGCCGCAGGCCGCAAGGCCCGCGCAGGCCACAAGGGCCAGGAAAATCGGTTTTGCCAACATGGTACTGCTCCTTCTCGTTCCGCGACCGGTCCTGCTTCGCGCCGCAGCCGAACAGAACCGCCAGTCGCCTGCGCGGGCAAGCGCAAAGCGCCCGCACCCTCGGCTTTGGCGGAACACCGCCGACGGGCGATCACCCTGTTTTCAAAGAAGAAAACGGGCAGGCCGGCGAAATGCGCCTGCGCCTGCCCGAGACAGGAAGGGGTCCGGAACCAGTGGTCCGTGGCATCCCGGCGAATGGGGTCTCCGGAAGCTGAGAACAGGCTGCCGCAGGTCAGGCCCAAGGCCAACCCACCCGCCGCACGCGGCCCGATTTGGGCCGGATTTCGCCGGTTTTCCGACCCCACGCGCAAGACCCCGCCGATGCTCATCCGAACACCTCGGGGAAACTGGCCCGGGCGGTGGCGACATCTATGACCAGAAGCGCCTCGTAGCTTTCGGGATCGAACGGATCCTCGGCCGGGACCACCTCGCGCCCGAACAGCCAGCTCAGCCGGCCGGCGTCGAGGTTGCCACGCTCGAACGGCTGGTCGCCGAAATGCTCCCACAACGCGCGCATGAACCTGGCATCGGCACGCTTGTCGGGCGGCCGGCGGTCGCCGAAGCGGTCACGCCGGACCAGCCGAGTGACGCCCTTGGGGTTCGGGCGGCGGATGGTGAACTGGAAATCGGTGCCGGGAAGGCGGCCGGGAAAACCGCGGTGTTTCATCATCGCCGCATCCCCCGGACCGGGCGCGACGTGGCAGGCGGGACCGACCCAAGGGCCAGCCCCGCGCGCGTGTTACTTGTACTTGCCGGTAAAGGCCGGCTCGACCGAGATCGGCTCCGGCTCGACAATGACATACTCTTCTTTCGGCGAGTTGTCGCAAGCAGCCACGGTGGCGACGAAGCCGACCATGGCAAGGAATTGGATGCTCTTCGACATCTGTTTCTCCTGATTAACGTACTGAAACCAACAGGACACGGGTGCCCTGCCTGCCTCAAACTCGTGGTTTCAGCCGCAGGTTCGCGGCCAGCGCCGATCATAGCGGAAAATCGGGCGGAAATACATCCACGGCCTGTCAACAGGACGTCCTGTGGCGACAAAGCCTCAACTCCCTCCGTGGATGAGCTTTTACCCGCAAGATATTGTAGCATCGTCAAAACCCATCCCAAATGCAGGCCCCACCCTCGGGGCGGTACAGGTCAAAGAACTGGGGAACATCGGGGGCGGCCGTGCCAAAGGGCACCGCGCGCTCCGACAAAGAGATCACCACGCGCGCCGCCTCGATCCCCTGTTCAGCGAGATAGGGCAAGGCGAACTCGGCGCAAAGATGGTTCATGTCCGCACCGGCGATCTCGCGCAGCGCGGGGACACCGGCGCGGGGCGCGACGAACCGGAACCGGACCCAGCGCGCGCCCGGTGCGTCGTCGATCAGAACCTCGTGCAGGGTCACCTCTTGCCCGGAGGGCACGGCGATCCGGCCCTGCGCCCCCTGCTCGACGGCCAGCGATGCAGTCGCCCCGGCCAGCATCGCAACGGCAATGCCGCAGCCCCGGCCCCACCGCGAACGGTAAGCTCCTCCTGCCGGGGCTGCGTGCGCAGCGGAAATCAACCGCCGCGCTGTCTCATATGCTCTGGATGCAATCATGGGGCGTTTCCCCCCGGTTTGTCAAATGTTGCGGCCCGCCGCCCGGCATGGCGCAGCCAGCGCTGGCGGTTGGCCGGCGATTCCAGCACCTCGGCAATGCGCGCGACCGCCGCCGGCGGAACCGGTGCCGCCACCCGGCCACCGGCCCGCACCAGCAACCCGCCGTCGCGGGCCTCCAGCCGGACCACCGGGGAAAACCCGCGCAGCTTTTGCAGCGCCCGCCACATGTCCTGGCGGATCTGATGGGCCAGCCGCAGCGGATCGGCCATCGGCAGCACGGTCTCGGCGCCGATGTCGAACCGGGCCGGAACCGCACGCGTCAGCGTCAGCGCCGCCTGCTCGCGCAGGATATGCCAGCGCGCCCGGCTCATTCCGGCGCGGCCTCGTCGCGGGTGGCGAACTCGGCCGGCGAGATGATCTCGATCAGTTCCATGTCGTCGGAATGGCGGCATTCGCGGTGCCGGATCCCCGGCGGCTGCAGCACGCAGGAGCCCTCGCGCAGGATCTGCTCGCCCTGCCCCTCGTATTCGAACACCACCCATCCGCGGGTGACATAGACCATCTGGAAGTCGAGGTCGTGACTGTGCCAGGCGCCCGGGCTCTCCATCCCCGGCACCGCGCGGATCACATGGGCGCCGAACCGACCCTGCGTGGCCTGCTTGATGCCAAGGTCGCGATACTCGAAGAACGCGCGCAGCCCCTCGCCCACGAACTTGCCGTCGTCGGCGTGGGAGATGGTGAAAGCCTGGTTTTTCCAAAGCTGGGTCATGCAGACGCCCCGGGTTCTGAAACGCCCCGCCAAAGGCCCGATGTCGGTGCCTCCGGCGGGGGTATTATTCGGCCAGGAAAGGCCGGATCACAGCGGAATGTTGTCGTGCTTCTTCCACGGGTTGGTCAGCTGCTTGTTGCGCAGCGAGGCAAAGGCACGCGCCACCCGCTTGCGGGTCGACTGCGGGCGGATCACCTCGTCGATAAAGCCCTTCTCGGCGGCCACGAAGGGGTTGGCGAAACGGTCCTCGTAATCCTTGGTGCGCTGCGCGATCTTGTCCGGGTCGCCCAGCTCGGAGCGATAGAGGATCTCGGTCGCGCCCTTGGCCCCCATCACCGCGATCTCGGCGGTCGGCCAGGCATAGTTGAAATCGCCGCGGATATGCTTGGAGCTCATCACGTCATAGGCGCCGCCATAGGCCTTGCGGGTGATCACCGTGACCTTTGGCACCGTCGCCTCGCCATAGGCGAACAGCAGCTTGGCACCATGCTTGATCACGCCGCCGTATTCCTGCGAGGTGCCGGGCAGGAAGCCGGGCACGTCGACCAGCGTCAGGATCGGGATCTCGAAGGCATCGCAGAACCGCACGAAGCGCGCCGCCTTGCGGCTGCTGTCGATGTCGAGGCAACCGGCCAGCACCATCGGCTGGTTGGCCACCACGCCCACGGTCTGCCCCTCCAGCCGAACGAAGCCGGTGATGATGTTCTTGGCGAAATCCTCCTGGATCTCGTAGAAATCGCCCTCGTCCGCGATCTTCAGGATCAGTTCCTTCATGTCGTAGGGCGTGTTGGGGTTTTCCGGCACAAGGGTGTCCAGGCTGGGCTCGATCCGGCCCGGCTCGTCGAAGAACGGGCGAACCGGCGGTTTCTCGCGGTTGTTCAGCGGCAGGAAATCCACCAGCCGGCGCACCTCGGCCATCGCCTCGACGTCGTTCTCGAAGGCGCCGTCAGCGACCGAGCTCTTGCGGGTGTGAGTCGAGGCGCCGCCCAACTCCTCGGCGGTAACCTGTTCGTTGGTGACCGTCTTGACCACGTCGGGGCCGGTCACGAACATGTAGGAGGTGTCCTTGACCATGAAGATGAAGTCGGTCATCGCCGGGGAATAGACCGCGCCGCCGGCGCAGGGGCCCATGATCACGCTGATCTGCGGCACCACGCCCGAAGCCATGATGTTGCGCTGGAACACGTCGGCATAGCCAGCGAGCGACGCCACGCCCTCCTGGATGCGGGCACCGCCCGAGTCGTTGATGCCGATCACCGGCGCCCCGTTCTGAACCGCCATGTCCATGATCTTGCAGATCTTTTGCGCGTGGGTTTCGCTGAGCGAGCCGCCGAAGACGGTGAAATCCTGACTGAACACATAGACCATGCGGCCGTTGATCGTGCCCCAGCCGGTCACCACCCCGTCGCCATAGGGGCGCTGCTCCTGCATGCCGAAATCGGTGCAGCGATGGGCGACGAACATGTCGAACTCCTCGAAGCTGCCCTCGTCCAGCAGCAGGTCGATCCGTTCACGCGCGGTCAGCTTGCCGCGGCCGTGCTGCGCGTCGATCCGCTTTTGCCCGCCACCCAGCCGGGCGGCTTCGCGGCGGTCTTCCAGCTCGGAAAGGATGTCCTTCATGATGCGTATCCCCTTTAAGATTTCGGCAAACCATACCGGTCGGCGCGCCCTGACCAAAGCAAAATTCGGCAAATTTGCAAAGTCAGGAAATCCACCGACTGCATATCTGAAAACCTGCAAATTTCGCGCCGGACACGGTTCGCCTTCTTGGCGTCGGCAGGTTTTGCTATGGTGGCCGGATAATCGAGCACAACGACATATCGAGGCACGCCATGGTTTCCAAACCCGACATTCTTGCCGACATGCAGTTCTATCTGTTCAACACGTTGGACCCGATCAACGGCAGTGACGACCCACGCTATAAGCTGACCTACCAATATGCCGGCACCAGCGAGCCCGCGGATATGCCAACCGGAAGCACATATTCCGGATGGACGGCGTTCGAGGCGGAAGAGAAGGCCGCCTTCGAGGAGGCGCTGGCGCATATCGAGAGCATTCTCAATGTCGAGTTCGTGGAAGTGTCCGGCAGCGTCGATCCGGACATCAACGTGGGCAAGGTCACTCTGCCCGGCACCACCGCCGGGTACGGCGGCTACTCCGCGTCGTATAACGGCAACACGTTCAGCACCGTCGACAGCTTTGTCGTTTACGACAACACGCTGGATCTGTCCGTCTCCCCCGATCTGCTGCTGCACGAGTTGGGCCATGCGCTGGGGCTGAAACACCCGTTCCAGGATGCAATCGACAGCGACAGGAACCCGGTCCCCGACACGACCCTGCCGGATGCCTTCGACAACAACAAATACTCGATCATGTCCTACACCACGAACCCGGACACCGGGAGCCACGCCGATGCGATGATGCTGTTCGACGTCTTTGCGCTTCAGGACATCTGGGGCGAGGCGGACTACAATGCCGGCAACACCAGTTACAGCGGTCCGCGCACCGAGACGGTGGACCCGATCTGGGATACCGGCGGGACCGACACCTTTGACGCCTCCTCGCGGACCGGCGACGTGACGCTGAACCTCAAGGCCGGGAAATTCTCCAGCTTCGACTCCACCGACGACGTGGTGATCACTTTTGGAACCGTGATCGAGAACGCCATCGGCGGCACGGGCGACGACACGCTGATCGGCAACGGCACCGGCAACACGCTCAAGGGCGGCAACGGCAGAGACACCCTCAAGGGCAATGGCGGCCGGGACACCCTCAAGGGCGGCAACGGCTGGGACACGCTCAAGGGCAATGGCGGCGCCGACACCCTCAAGGGCCAGAAGGGCCGCGACATCCTGCTGGGCGGAAACGGCGACGACACCCTCAAGGGCGGCAACCAAAAGGACACGCTCAAGGGACAGGGCGGCGACGATACGCTTTTCGGGCAGGGCGGCGCCGACAAGTTCGTCTTTGCCAAGGGGGGTGGCAACGACACCGTCGCCGATTTCACCGACGACAGGGATTCCATCCGGTTCAACAACCTGGGCGACCTCGACACGGTCCTTGCCGCCGCCACGCAGGTGGGCGACGACGTGCTGTTCGATTTCGGTGGAAGCGGTACCCTGACTGTTCTAGACACAACCGTGAGCGTGTTAAGCGATGACATCATCGCCTGACGCGAAGGGAAGAACAGTCAATAGCGGCACAGAATGGAAAAGCGACAGGGCCCTGCCCGGCGTGATGCGCGAAACGCGCGCGCCCGCACACCGCCCCATATCGGCACCCTGATCCTGCTGTCGGGCCTGTCGGCGCTGGGCATGAACATCTTTCTGCCCAGCCTGCCGGGCATGACCGCCTATTTCCAGACCGACTATCGGTTGATGCAGCTTTCCGTCGCGCTTTACCTGGGGGTGAACGCGGTGGTGCAACTCCTGATCGGGCCGGTCGCCGACAGCATGGGACGCCGCCCGGTGATCCTGTGGGGGCTGGTGCTGTTCCTGATCGCCACGCTGGGCTGCCTGTTCGCCCCCAGCGTCGAGATGTTCCTGCTGTTCCGCATGTGCCAGGCGGTGGTGGTGGCCGGCATGGTGCTGGGCCGCGCGGCGGTGCGCGACATCTACCCGGAGGAGAAGGCGGCCAGCATGATCGGCTATGTCACCATGGGCATGGCCATCGTGCCGATGATGGGCCCGGTCGCCGGCGGCTTTTTGGACCAGATCTTTGGCTGGAAGGCGAATTTCTGGCTGCTGATCCTGCTCGGGGCGCTGACCCTGGTCCTGACCTATGTCGACTTCGGCGAGACCGGCCGCAAGAGCGGCAAGACCCTGATCGCGCAGTTTCGCGAATACCCCGAACTGCTGCGCTCGCCGCGGTTCTTGGGCTATACTCTGGCCGCCGCCTTCTCCTCGGGCTGTTTCTTTGCCTATCTGGGCGGCGCGCCGTTTGTCGGCACCGAGGTTTATGGCCTCGACGCGGGAAAGCTGGGCATCTATTTCGGCGCCCCGGCGCTGGGCTACCTGGTCGGCAATTTCTTCTCGGGCCGGTTCTCGGCGCGGGTCGGGATCAACCGCATGGTGCTCTGGGGCTGCCTGATCTGCACCGCCGGGATCGCGGTCTCGATCGCCGTGATGGCCGCCGGCGCAGGCTCGGTCGAGACCTTTTTCGGCTTCATGACCTTCGTCGGCCTCGGCAACGGCATGGCCCTGCCCAACGCCACCGCCGGTTCGCTCTCGGTGCGCCCGCACCTGGCCGCCACCGCCTCGGGGCTGAGCGGCGCGACCATGCTGGGCGGCGGCGCCGGGCTCAGCGCGCTGGCCGGCGCCCTGCTGACCCCGGCGACGGGCGCCTGGCCGCTGCTGGTCATCATGCTGGTGGTCGCGGGTCTCAGCGTCGCCGCCATCCTGCTGGTGATCGCGCGCGAACGCCAACTGGGCCTGTAGGTCGCGACGGGGGCTTGCCCCTCCGGGTTTGCAAACCTAATCTGCACCAAACGCGAAGCTGCAAAGGCACCCGATGGCAACGCAGAAACTCTATGCCGGGGCGAAACTGCGCGAGATGCGCACGCGGCTTGGTCTGACGCAAAAGGATTTCGCGGCCAAGCTGGGCGTCTCGCTGCCCTATCTGAACCAGATGGAGAACAACAACCGCCCGGTCAGCACCACCGTGGTGCTGGCGCTGGCGCAGGAATTCGGCATGGACGTGACCGAACTGTCGACCGGCGACAGCGAACGTCTGGTCAGTGACATGCGCGAGGCGCTGGCCGACCCGGTCTTTGCCGATGCCGCGCCGCCCTTGGCCGATCTGCGGCTGACCGCCTCCAACGCCCCGGCGCTGGCGCGTGCCTTTCTCGCCCTGCACCGCAGCTATCGCCAGACGCACGAGCGGCTGGCCTCGCTGGACGAGGCGCTGGGGCGCGAGGATGCCCGCCTTCAGGCCAGCCCCTGGGAAGAGGTGCGCGATTTCTTCCACTATTGCGACAATTACATCGACGCGGTGGACCGGGCGGCCGAGAATTTTGCCGCACAGGGCGCCGGGCCGGGCCGGATGGGCGAAACCGCGCAGGCGGTGCTGGAGGGGATGGGCATCGGCATCGAGCTTGCCGACATCACCCCGCTGCGTCAGTTCGACGCCGAGGCCGGGCTGCTGCGCCTGTCGACCCGGGCCAGCCCGGAAACCCGGCTGTTCCAGATGCTGTTGCAACTGGCGCTGTTGCGGCAGGACAAGCTGTTGGAGGCGACACTGGATTTCGCCCGGTTCCGCAGCGACGAGGCGCGCGCCATCGCCAAGATCGGGCTGGCCAACTATTTTGCCGGGGCGGCGCTGTTGCCCTATGGTGCCTTTCTCGAGGCCGCCCAGACCCACCGCCACGACCTGGAAGTGCTCAGCGCCCGCTTCGGCGCCTCGATCGAGCAGGTGGCGCATCGGCTCTCCACCCTGCAACGCCCGGGCGCCAAGGGCATCCCGTTCTTCTTTGCCCGCGTCGACCAGGCCGGCACCATCACCAAGCGGCACAGCGCCACGCGGCTGCAATTCGCCCGCTTCGGCGGCGCCTGCCCGCTGTGGAACGTGCACCGCGCCTTTGAGACCCCGGGCCGTTTCCTGCGGCAACTGGCCGAGACCCCGGACGGGGTGCGTTACATCAACCTGGCGCGCGACGTGTCCAAGCCCGGCGGCAGCTTCGGCGCGCCGGTGCGCCGCTATGCCATCGCGCTGGGCTGCGAGGTGCGCCACGCCGGCGCGCTGGTCTATGCCGACACGCTGGACGTCACCAACGCCGAAGCCTTCGAGCCGATCGGCATCTCTTGCCGGATCTGCGAACGCAAGACCTGCCACCAACGCTCGGTGCCGCCGCTGGAACGCAAGCTGAGCATCGACGCCAACCGGCGCGGCGTGCTGCCCTACGAGGTGAACTGAACGCCCGCGCGCCGCCCGGTCACTTCTTGCCGACGCTGCCGCCCGGGTTCTCGATCGCATCGAGATCGACCAGGTCCCAAGGCATCCCGGCATTGCGATAGATGCGCTTGCCCAGCCGGGGGTAATCGCCCACGTCATGCGCCAGCCGCTCACCCACCACGATGCAGCGCAGCGTCTCTGTGCCCGTGTTGGTGATCGAATGGGCCACCCCGCCCTTGCGGTAGCCGAGGAAATCGCCGGCTTTGATCTCCACCGCCTCGTCGCCGTGATAGGCGGTCGCCCGCCCGGACAGCACATAGACGCATTCGTCCTCAAAATAATGCATGTGATGCTCGGTGGTGTCATGCCCGGGCTCCACCTCGATGATGTGAAAGCCAAAGCCGCTCAGCCCGGCCGCATCGCCAAGGGATTTGTTGATGCGCTTGGCGTTGGGATTGAGGAAATGGGTCTTGCGCACCCCCTCCATCGCCGCGATCTCCTCGCCCCGGATCAGGTAATTGTCCTCGCCCATGGTCGGTCTCTCTCGCTAAAGTCTCGATCGCGGCGAGCCTAGCCGATGACACCGCCCGCGCACAGGGGGGCGTTCATCGACCGAAGCGGGTGTTACCAGCCGCGAGACAGGATCAGGGCAAGCGGTATGAGTACACGTTGTTGAGGTATCCTTCGTCACCGATACGAAAGTGGGTCTCCCCGACGTGCTCGAAACCCTGCGCCAGATAAAACGCGATCGCAGGCGCGTTTTCCGCATTGGTTGTCAGCCAGACAGACCGGGCGGAATGGTCCCTGCAATGCGCCAGCGCGGCACTCAACAAACGCTTGCCGATGCCTTTTCCATGATGACGCGGTTGAACATAGAACGTCGCGATCTCCGTTTCCGAACAGCCCGCCAATGGCGCCGCGCTCGTCGAGGAAACCCGTATGAACCCGTCGATCCCGTCTTCATTCTGGGAAACGAGAAGGAACTGGTCGGGGTCGGCGATGAGCGCCTCGATCTTCGCGGGGGTGAACGCGTTCAAGGCGTAGTCGGCGAAAAAAGCAGACACGCCATGTTTGAGATAGGTTCCGATCCACACCTCGATCGAGATCGCCGCAATGCTTGAGGCATCCGACTGTCTTGCCCTGCGTATCTTCATGACCGATTCATGCCCGTTTTCAGGTGCGATACAAGCGCATCCTTGCCGCAAGTCCGGTATACTCATGACATTCCCCCCGAACGAAAAACACCCCCGCAGATCCCTGCGGGGGTGTTCGTTTTTTGAACACTGGCTTGCACCGTAGCCCTGCGCTGCCCCCGGTCAGGGGCGGGAACCGCTGCGGCGCTTTTACCGAATGAACCGGCTCAGGCTTCGGACAGGATCGTCCAGATCTCGTCCTTCAGCGCCGCGCGTTTCTTGCGCATCTCGCCCTCGACCAGATCCTCGACCGGCTCCACGTTGGTCTCCGCGCGGTGCACGGCGCGGTTGATCTCGTGGTACTCGTCGGCCAGCTTGGCGAAATGCGGGTTGCTCTGCTTGAGTTCGCTGATTTTCTCGGCCTGCTCGGGGAATTCCTCGGACAGCTCATGGGGGGTATGGGTCATCTGTTCTCTCCTACCATTTTGCGTTGCGCTATACCGTATGGAGCGCCCGTGTCCACCACATTGACGCGGATCAAGCCCGCCGTCCGCGCCGGGGTCTTTTTCACCCGGGGCCGGTCGCGCCTCACTCCCCGCGCGGGAACCGCTGGCGCTCTTCCAGGTCGTTCAGGTCCATGTGGTTGCGCATGTAGCGTTCCGAGGCCTTTTGCAGCGGCTGGTAATCCCAGGGATAGTATCCCCCCTGCCGCAACGCCTCGTAGACCACCCAGCGGCGGGCCTGGCTGGCGCGCACCTCGGCGTCGAAGCGGGCCAGGTCCCAGCGCGCCTCGGACTTGGCCCGCAGGGTCTGCAGCGTGCCCGCGTGTTCCGGCACCTCGGCCAGGTTGGTCCGTTCCTGGGGGTCGGCCTCGAGGTCGAACAGCTGGTCCGGGTCCAGCGTGCAGCGGTTGTACTTCCACTTGCCATAGCGCAGCGAAACCAGCGGCGCCTGCGACGCCTCGGCGGCGTATTCCATCGCCACCGGGCTGCTCCGCTCGCCGCCCCGCGCCAGTTCCACCAGGCTTTCGCCATCGGTCCAAGGGGCCAGTTCCTCCATCGGGACACCGGCCAGATCGCCCAGCGTCGGGGTCACGTCGAGGGTCGAGACCGGCGCGTCGATCCGCCCCGTCGGCAGATCCGGTGCGGCGATCATCAGCGGCACCCGCGCCGAGCCCTCGAAAAAGCTCATCTTGAACCAAAGCCCGCGTTCGCCCAGCATGTCGCCGTGGTCCGAGACGAACAGCACGATCGCCTCCTGCCCGGTCTCCTCCAGCACCTGGAGGATCTGGCCGATCTTGTCGTCGAGATAGGAGATATTGGCGAAATAGGCCCGACGGGACCGGCGGATATCCTCTTGCGAGATGTCGAAACCGCGCCAGTCGTTGGCGTCGAAAATGCGGCGCGAATGGGCGTCGTGATCGGCATAGTCCATCGCCGGCACCTCGGGCAGAAGGTGATCGCAATCCGCGTAGAGATCCCAGTACTTCCGCCGCGCCACGTAGGGGTCATGCGGATGGGTGAAACTGACGGTCAACGCCCAGGGGCGGTCGTCCTTGCCGCGCGCCAGATCGTACAATTTCGCGGTCGCATTGTACGCCACCTCGTCATCGTACTCCATCTGGTTGGTGATCTCGGCCACCCCTGCCCCGGTGACCGACCCCATGTTGTGATACCACCAGTCGATCCGCTCGCCCGGTTTGCGGTAATCCGGGGTCCAGCCGAAATCGGCCGGGTAGATATCGGTGGTCAGCCGGTCCTCGAACCCGTGCAGCTGGTCGGGACCGACGAAATGCATCTTGCCCGAGAGGCAGGTGTAATACCCCGCCCGCCTGAGGTGATGGGCATAGGTGGGGATGTCGCTGCGGAACTCGGCGGCGTTGTCATAGACGCCGGTCCGCGAGGGCAGCTGCCCGGACATGAAGCTCGCCCGCCCCGGCGCGCAGAGCGGCGAGGCGGTATAGGCATTGGCGAACCGGGTGGAGCGCGCCGCCAGCCTCTTGAGGTTCGGCGCATGCAGCCAGTCGGCGGGACCGTCGGGAAACAGCGTGCCGTTGAGCTGATCGACCATCAGGATCAGGATGTTGGGCCGGGTCATCGCCTGCGCCCGCCGCACAGCCCCTCCAGCACGCCCAGCGCCTGTGACGCCGCCTCTTCCGGGCTCAGGCGCGGATCCAGCGCGGCACGGATGTAAAGCCCGTCGATCAGCGCCCCCAAGGTGTCGGCGGCATCCTCGGGTCGCGCACAGAGTGGGCGCAGCGCATGGATCAGGTTCGACCGCAGCCGCCGGTGATAGACTTGCCACAGATGCAGCGCCTCGGCGTTCTTCTGCGCCATGCCATAGAAACACATCCAGGCCCCGACCGCCTCGGAGGTGAAGCTCGATTTCGAGAAACTCGCCCGCACGATGGCCGCAGCCCGGTCGGGCGGCGCCGTGCCCGCCAACTCGCGCCGCACATCGCCGGCGAAATCCGCCAGGATGGAGCGCATCGCGGCCAGGAATATCTGGTCCTTGCCGCCGAAATAATGATGCGCCAGCGCGCTGGAGACCCCGGCGCGCCGGGCGATCTGGCTGACGGTGACGTCCAGCGTCCCCGCCCGCCCCAGTTCGGAAATCGTCGCGCGCACCAGCGCCTCGCGGCGGATCGGTTCCATTCCAAGTTTCGGCATAGCCCCCCCATCGCCGGCTGAGGCCGCGACGCTACCGCTCGGAAACTGACCCGTCAATCAAGAACCCGGCCCGCCACAGCCGGCGGCTCAGTCGAGCTTGCGATAGCTGTGGAAATTCGCCCGCGGCAGGTACATCAGCTCCATCTCGAAGGCACTGAGTTCCTCGATCGTGTAGCACAGCAGATCGCCGCTCTCTTCGTCCATCCGCACCAGGATGTTGCCGCCGTCGAAATGTTCGCAGCGGTCGCGCATGCTGAGGTATTCGCGGGCGCCGAAGGCCCCATCATAGATGTTTTCCAGTTCCGAACCGATGATGTTGATCTGGGACTTGGGGTCATCGACCGAATACCAAGTGCCTTGCATCTTGGTCAGCGTGCTGTCCCAGCTGTTGAATTGGCGCGGCAGAACGTGGCGCAGCACCACATCGGCGGTCCGGTCGTGGATCTCTTCGAGATCGCCGCGCACCTCGATCGGGGTGCCCGGAATGTACATCCGCATGGACTTCAGCACCCCCGCCGGCGTGCGCCCGTCGTCATAGACAAAGAACTTGGTCCCATCCGCGTGAAAGGTGCAGAACGGCGCCTCGGTCTCGCTCACGCAGTCCTGGAAGATGGCGGTGTTGGAGGCATAGGGCTCGCCCCAGGTTCCGGGGCCGTCCGCGGGGGCCGCCGCCTCGACCTCGGGCGCGGGCGGGTCGGCCTTGGCCGGGGTCATCACGCTGACCGCGTCGGTAAAGGAAAAGGAGAAATCCCGCGCATCACCGGCGTCGATCTGGCGGAACCCGCCGTTGGAGTAGCCACGATCGGCGCAGTCCTTGTCGCCCTCGATGGTGAAGGCCGCCGTCTGGGTGCAGAACCCGTATCCCTCATGCTCGAAGCTGCGGCCCTTGGCCAGCAGGCGGTAGTAGTAGAAGCGGTGTTTCAGATCGCCGTCGATCAGGGTGGTGCATTTGCCGGGGTCGATGTTCCACCAGCCCTCGGACACCCATTGATCGCCTGACTTGTAGCCCACCGCGACCGATTGGCGGGCGCTGGACTCGTTGCACAGTTTCAGACCTGCCGTCGCAGCCGCTGGTAAAAGCGTGCAGGCCAATGCCGCCGCGCCGATCACGCCCTTCATGCCATGTCCCCTTTTGGCCGTTCGGGTCAGCCTAGGCGCAGGGGGGACGTTGTTGCAAGGGTCTCAGACCTTGGTGGCCGGCGTCGTCGGGGTCACCCCGCGGCGTCGGACCACCGCCTCGCGCCAGGTGATGAACCCGATCGAGGCCAGGATCAGCCCGCCGCCCAGCACCACCCAGATGTCCAGCGCCTCGCCGAACACGACGGCGCCCAGCGCCATCGCCCAGACCAGTTGCAGGAAGGTGACCGGCTGGGTCACCGTGATCGGCGCCGCGCGCAGCGCCAGTGTCATGGTGAAATGCCCCGTGGTGGCGAAACAGGCCACCGCGAACAGGATCGTCAGTTCATGCAGGGTGGGCGCGACCCAGACCGCCAGCGCAAAGGGGGCCAGCCCCAGCGTCACCCAGACCGACAGCATGCTGACCACCACCGCCGGGGACACCTCGTCGGCCAGCACCTTGGCCAGAAGGTAGGATCCGCCGAACACCGTCGCGGTGCCGATCATCGCCAGGTGGCCCGGCGACACCTCGCGGAAGCCCGGGCGCAGGATGATGATCGCACCGACCAGCGCGGCGGCGATCGCGGCGATGCGACGGATCGCCAGCTTTTCGCCCAGGAACAGCGCCGCGCCGATGGTGACGAAGACCGGCGAGAGGTAATTGAGCGCGGTCAGCTCGGCCAGCGGGATCCGGGTCATGGCGAAAAACCACATCATGACGCCGCAGGCATGCAGACCACCGCGCGCGGCGAACAGGCCGACGCGACGGCGGGTAAACCGGGTATTGAGGATCGGCCGCAGCATCGGCAAGAGGAACACCAGCCCCAGCGCATAGCGCAGGAAGGCGGCCTCGGGCGCCGGCACGCGCGGCCCCAGGACCTTGACCAGCGCGGTCACCCCGACGAAACACAAGCCGGTAAACAGCATCCAGAGGACACCGGCAACAGGGCGTGCGGGGGGCGGGGCCATACGGGTCATGTCCCCGGTTCAACACGGTATCGGGGCCGCGCACAACCCTTCACATGGCAATCAGTTTCGCCGCGATCGCCCACATGGTCAGCCCGATCGCCGCGTCCAGCGCCCGCCAGGCGCCGGGCCGCGCCAGCAGCGGTGCCAGCAACCGCGCCCCGTAGCCCAGCGAGAAGAAGAAGACGAAGCTGGCGCAGCCGGCGCCAAGGCCAAAGGCAAGCCGGTCGTCGTATTGCGCCGCGATCGAGCCGATCAGCACCACGGTGTCGAGATAGACATGCGGGTTCAGCCAGGTCAGCGCCAGGACCACGGCCAGCGTGCGCGGCAGCCCATGGCCCGCCCCCTGCCCCGCGGCAAGGCCCGACCCGCCCCGCCAGGCCGTGCGCAGGTTGAGCGCGCCGTACCAGAGCAGAAATCCCGCGCCGCCGAACCGCATCATCGGCGCGAACCAGGGCGCCGCCCCGGCCAGCGTTCCCATGCCGGTGACCCCGGCGGCGATCAGCACCGCGTCGGAGAGCGCGCAGGTCAGCACCACGGCCAGCACGTGATCGCGCCGCAACCCCTGGCGCAGGACAAAGGCGTTCTGCGCGCCGATGGCGAGGATCAGCGAGAAGCCGAGGGCGAAACCGGGGAAAAAGGCGTTCAAATCGTACACTCCATTCCGACGAGGGGGCGGGATTTGACTAGGCCGGATATCCGGATTACTCCAGTTAAACTTTCTTGTCTTGAATTAGAGTTCCTAATGCAGTTCGACGCCCCCCAGCTTGCCGCTCTTGCCGCCGTGCTGCGCCGGGGCAGTTTCGAGGCCGCCGCCGCCGATCTCGGGGTGACCCCCTCGGCGGTGTCGCAGCGGATCAAGGCGCTGGAGGAGCGGGTCGGCGCGGTGCTGGTCAACCGGGCCAGCCCCTGCACCGGCACGCCGGCGGGCAACCGGCTGGCCAAGCACGCCGAGGACGTCGGGCTGCTCGAGGCGCAGCTCAGCCGCGATCTGGCGCTGGACCCGGCACCGCGCCCGGCGCGGCTGCGGCTGGCGGTCAATGCCGACAGCCTGGCGACCTGGTTCGTGGACGCGATGGCGATGGTGCCCGAGATGCTGTTCGACCTGGTGCTCGACGACGAGGAACACAGCGCCGACTGGCTGCGGCAGGGCGCGGTGAGCGCGGCGGTCTGCGCGCTGGGGGCGCCGGTGACGGGCTGCGACGCCGATCCTCTGGGCGCGCTGCGCTACGTGGCGACCGCCAGCCCGGCGTTCATCGCCCGCTGGTTCCCGCACGGGGTGACGGCAGAGGCGCTGTCGCGCGCGCCCTGCCTGACCTTCAACGCCAAGGACCGGTTGCAGCGGCGCTGGATCGAACGGGTGAGCGGCGCGCGGCTGGCCCCACCAACGCATTTCCTGCCCTCCTCTACCGCCTTCGTCGCCGCCGCCGAGGCCGGGCTGGGATGGGGCATGAACCCGCTGCCGCTGGTGGCGGCGGGGTTGCGCGCCGGGCGGCTGGTGGCGCTGCTGGACGGGCAAACGATGGATGTGCCGTTGACCTGGCAGCGCAGCCGGGCGATGACCGGGGCACTGGAACCGGTTACGCGGGCGGTGCGCGCCGCCGCGCGCGACGTGCTGGTACCGGGTTGAGATCGCAGGGAGAAGAGACAGGATGTTTGCCAAGGAAACGCTGAGCTATCGCGCGCTGCCGCTGCCCGACCGCAGCGAGATGACCGATGCCGAGATGATCGCCGCCGCACGGGATTTTCACGACACCATGCGCCGCCGCCATTCGGTGCGCGACTATTCCCCGCGCCCGGTGCCGCGCGAGGTGATCGAGACCGCGATCCGCACCGCCGGCACCGCCCCCTCGGGCGCCAATCACCAGCCCTGGCATTTCGCCGCCATCTCGGACCCGGCGATGAAGGCGCGCATCCGCGCCGCCGCCGAGGAGGAGGAGCGCCATTTCTACGACGGTGGGGCCAGCGACGAGTGGATCAAGGCGCTGGAGCCGATCGGCACCGACGCCAGCAAGCCGCACCTGACCATCGCGCCCTGGCTGATCGTGGTCTTTGCCCAGCGCTGGGGCGAATTCGACGACGGCACCCGCTACAAGAATTACTACGTCCCCGAGAGCGTCAACATCGCCACCGGCTTCCTGCTGGCCGCGCTGCATCACGCCGGGCTGGCGACGCTGACCCATACCCCCAACCCGATGAAGTTCCTCGGCGAGGCGCTGGGGCGGCCGGCCTCGGAGAAACCGACGATGATCATCGCCGTCGGCCACCCGTCCGAGGATGCCACCGTGCCCGAGGTGGCCAAGATCAAGAAACCGCTGGACCAGATCGCCAGCTTTTTCGACTGACCAAGCAGTGCGGGCGGGGATGGCCGGGACAGGTTGTGCCCCGCCGCAACCGCTGCTTGGAGCCCACTTTGACCGTGATCCGGCACGCGGACACAAGGGGGCACTGAAATTGCATGAAACCGACCGCAAGATATTATCATGTCGAGAGGGGGAGTGAATGGACAACAATCTGGCCACCGGACAGTGCCTGTGTGGCGCTGTGACATTCCGCATATCGGGAGAGTTCGAGAGCTTCTTCCTGTGTCACTGCTCCCGCTGCCGCAAGGACAGCGGTTCGGCCCATTCGGCAAACCTGTTTTCGTCCACGGCCAGGATCACCTGGGTGACAGGCGAGGAAAACATCAAGACGTTCCGGCTCCCCGGGTCACGCCACGTGAAGAGCTTTTGCACCCATTGCGGGTCCGCGCTGCCTGTTTCCCAGCCGGAGATTGGTTTGCTCGTGGTGCCGGCCGGGTCGCTTGACAGCCGGATCGACATGCGACCGAACGCGCATATCTGCTGTTCCAGCCGCGCGAACTGGGACAACGATCTGGCCTCCATCGAAAGGATCGACGGGCTCCCGGGTTGAACGGTCCAGCCGGCGATCGTGTATTGAACAACAGCCAGACGACTAGCACGCGACAGTCGGCTTCGTCCGCAAAGCGGCCATGAGGCACGCCCGGGTGGTTGGCTCCCCGCTTTCGCGGGGACGACAGGGGGGCAGACCAAGGGGCACGAAAAACGCCCCTGCGGACCTCCGCAAGGGCGTTCTTTCAGTCTCGTCGGCGCGGCCGGATCAGAGCTGTTCCATCACCTCGTCGGAGGCTTCGAAATTGGTGGTGACGCGCTGCACGTCGTCGTCATCCTCCAGCGCGTCGATCAGCTTCATCAGCTTTTGCATGCCTTCGAGGTCCATCTCGGTGGTGGTGGTGGGTTTCCACACCAGCTTGGTGCTTTCGCTTTCGCCCAGCTCGGCCTCGAGGTTGGTGGCAACCTCGTTCAGGTCGGTATCGGCACACCAGATCACGTGGCCGTCCTCGGAGCTTTCCACGTCCTCGGCGCCGGCCTCGATCGCGGCCATCATCACCGTGTCGGCGTCACCGGCATCGGCGGGATAGCTGACCTCGCCCTTGCGCTCGAACATGAAGCCGACGCTGCCGGTCTCGCCGAGGTTGCCGCCGTTTTTGGTGAAGGTCGAGCGTACGTTGGAGGCGGTGCGGTTGCGGTTGTCGGTCATCGCCTCGACGATCACCGCGACGCCGTTGGGGCCATAACCCTCGTAGCGGATTTCCTCGTAATCATCGCCCTCGCCGACCTGCGATTTCTTGATCGCCCGTTCGATCACGTCCTTGGGGACCGACTGGGATTTCGCCTCTTTCACCGCGAGGCGCAGGCGCGGGTTCTTGTCGGGATCGGGATCGCCCATCTTGGCAGCGACGGTGATCTCCTTGCTGAGCTTGGAAAACAGCTTGGCGCGGACCGCGTCCTGCCGCCCTTTGCGGTGCTGGATATTTGCCCATTTAGAGTGGCCGGCCATGGTGCATCCTTGTGCTGAGTTCTGGGTTGCGGGTCATATAGCCGCTTGGCCCGCCCCTGTTCAAGCGGCGCTTGTCCCTGTGCCGCCAACAGGTAAGGTGCGGCCATGACAACCGATCAGATCCTGCTCTTCGCCGTCTTCGTCGCCGTCTTTGCGCTGCTGCTCTGGGGGCGGTTCCGCTATGACCTTGTCGCCTTCGGCGCGCTGCTGGTCGCGGTGGTGCTGGGGCTGGTGCCGGCCGAGGCGGCGTTCTCGGGCTTTGGCCACCATGCCACCATCATCGTGGCGCTGGTGCTGGTGGTCTCGGCCGGGCTCACACGCTCGGGCGCGGTGCAGTTGATCACCCGGACGGTGATCGACAGTTCGCGCTCGGTCAGCCAGCATGTTGCGCTGATGGGCGCGGTCGGCGCGGTGCTGTCGGGGTTCATGAACAACGTCGCCGCGCTGGCGTTGCTGATGCCGGTCGACATCCAGACCGCGCGCAAGGCCAAGCGGTCGCCGGGCAGCACGCTGATGCCGCTGTCCTTCGCCACCATCCTCGGCGGCATGGTCACGCTGATCGGCACGCCGCCCAACATCATCATCGCCGCGATCCGCCAGGAACGGTTGGGCACCTCGTTCAGCATGTTCGATTTCGCCCCCGTCGGCGGCATCACCGCGCTGGCCGGGCTGGGGTTCGTCACGCTGGTCGGCTGGCGACTGATCCCCCGCGCCGCGCGTGAGACCGACCCGGCCGAGCAGCTGCGCGACACCTCGGCCTTCATCGCCGAGTTGGCGGTGCCCGAGGGCAACGACTGGATCGAGCGCAAGGTGGGCGACCTCTATGACCTGGCCGACGAGGCCGACGTTGCGATCATCGGGCTGATCCGGGGCGGCAACCGCCGCTATGGCAGCGCGCGCGGCACCCAGATCAGGGCCGACGACATCCTGATCCTCGAGGCACAGGCCGACGCGCTGGACGCGTTCCGCTCGTCGGTGGGGTTTTCCTATACCGATGCGGACCGCCGCGAGGTGATCGAGGGCGAGGCGCAGGGGCTGGCGCTGACCGAGGTGGTGGTGCCGCGCGATGCGCGCATCGCCGGGCGCTCGGCGCAGGCGGTGGGGCTGCACTGGCGGCAGCGGGCGGTGATCGTCGGCATCTCGCGCCAGGGCCGTCGCATCACCGAGCATCTGCGCCGCGCCGTGATCGAGCCCGGCGACATCCTGCTGTTGCTCAGCCCGGCGGAAACCGGGCCGCAGGTGGCCAGTTGGCTGGGCTGCCTGCCGCTGGCCGAGCGCGGGCTCTCGGTCACGCAGGAGAGCAAGACCTGGCTGGCCATCGGATTGTTCGCCGCCGCCGTGCTGCTGGCCAGCCTGGGCTGGATGTCGCTGCCGGTGGGGCTGGGTCTGGTGGTGGTGGGATACGTACTGACCGGGATCGTGCCACTGCCCGAGCTTTATGACCAGATCGAATGGCCGGTGGTGGTGCTGCTTGGGTCGATGATCCCGCTGGGCAAGGCACTGGAGGCCAGCGGCGGAACCGAGCTTTTGGCCGGATCCCTGGTCGGGCTGACCGGCGGGCTGCCGCCCTGGGCGATCCTGACCGTGCTGATGGTGGTGACGATGTCGCTGTCGGACGTGCTGAACAACACCGCCACGACCATCGTCGCCGCCCCGGTGGGGATCGAGATGGCCCATGCGCTGGGGGTGTCGCCCGACCCGTTCCTGATGGCGGTGGCGGTGGCGGCCTCCTGCGCCTTCCTCACCCCGATCGGGCACAAGAACAACACGCTGATCCTGGGGCCGGGCGGCTATCGGTTCGGGGATTACTGGCCGATGGGCCTGCCGCTGGAGGTGCTGGTGATCGTGGTCTCGATCCCGGCGATCCTGGTGTTCTGGCCGATGTGAGGCAGGTCGGGAACTCGGCCACGATCTCGCGGAGCGCCTTCAGGAGGTGGAGGAGAGTTTCATCAGGATGATCCCGCCGAGAATCAGCAGCGCCGCGATCACCCGCCCCGCGCTCAGATGCTCGCCCAAGACCGCGACCCCGACGACAAAGGCCCCGAGCGCGCCGATGCCCGTCCAGATCGTATAGGCCGTGCCAAGTGGCAACGTCTTCATCGAGACCGAAAGGAGCGCGAAACTGCCGAGCATGAAGGTCACGGTTCCGACGGTCGGCCAGAACCGCGTGAACCCAAGCGATTGCTTCATCAGGTAGGACCAGATGACTTCGGTCAGCCCGGCGAGAAAGAGTAAAATCCAAGGCATGATGCCCCCCATCGTTTTCGAACCGCCGGGCCGTCCCGGACCTGTCGCCCCGATCGGGGGGAGGTCGTTGCCTTCCGCGGTGGTAATAAATCACCTGCGCCGCGCGTGCAAACCCAAGCGCGGCCATCCGGACGGCCCCGGCGACCCGGCGCAAACACCCGCCGCCCCGTTGCCCCGGAGCGCATCTCCGCCCTAAGCTGGCCCGAACAGGGAGGGGACGGGCAATGAACAGCGCCGATGCAATCGTGGTGGGCGGCGGCTTGGCAGGGCTGGCCGCCGCGGCGGAACTGGGCGACCGAGGCAAGCGGGTGATCCTGCTGGAGCAGGAGCCGGAACAGTTCCTCGGCGGGCAGGCGTTCTGGTCGCTGGGCGGGCTGTTCATGGTGGACACCCCCGAACAGCGCCGCATGGGCGTGCGCGACAGCCACGACCTGGCCCTGCTCGATTGGATGGGCAGCGCGCAGTTCGACCGCGACGAGGACGCCTGGCCGCGCCGCTGGGCCGAGGCCTATGTCGCCTTTGCCGCCGGCGAGATGCGGCCCTGGCTGCGAGCGATGGGGCTGCGCTGGTTCCCGGTGGTCGGCTGGGCCGAGCGCGGCGGCTCTTATGCCACCGGCCACGGCAACTCGGTGCCGCGGTTCCACGTCACCTGGGGCACCGGGCCGGGCGTTATCGACCCCTTCGTGCAGCGCGTGCGGGAGCATGTGGCGGCGGGGCGCATCGTGCTGAAGTTCCGCCACCAGGTCAGCTTCATCATCATGCAGAATGGCGCCGCGCGCGGTGTTTCGGGCGAGGTGTTGGCCCCCGACGATGCGGCGCGGGGCAGACAGACCAACCGCGACGAGATCGGCGAGTTCGAGGTCTATGCCCCCTCGGTCATCGTCACCTCGGGCGGGATCGGCGGCAACTTCGACCTGGTGCGCCGCGCCTGGCCGCGCGACCGGCTGGGCGAGCCGCCGAAAACCATGATCAAGGGGGTGCCGTTCCACGTCGACGGGCGGATGATCGGCATCGCCGAACATGCCGGCGGACAGGTGATCAACGGCGACCGGATGTGGCATTACACCGAAGGAGTGCAGAACTGGGATCCGATCTGGCCCGATCACGGCATCCGCATCCTGCCCGGCCCGTCCTCGCTCTGGTTCGATGCGATGGGCAACCGGCTGTTGCCGCCCTGCCTGCCCGGGTTCGACACCCTCACCACCCTGCGCGAGATCCTCAAGACCGGGTATGACTACAGCTGGTTCGTGCTCAGCCAGAAGGTGATCGAGAAGGAATTCGCGCTCTCCGGGTCGGAGCAGAACCCGGACCTGACCTCGAAACGCTGGCGCGAGGTGCTCAAGGCGCGGCTGATGTCGCGCGGCAAGGCCCCGGCCCCAGTCGAGGCGTTCAAGACCCACGGGGCCGATTTCGTCGTCGCCGACGGGCTGACCGAGCTGGTCTCGGGGATGAACCGGATCGGCGAGGTGGCGATCGACGCGGAGAAACTGCACGCGCAGATCGCGGCACGCGATGCGCAGGTGGCGAACCCGTTTTCCAAGGATGCGCAGATGATGGCGATCCATGCGGCGCGCAACTATCGCGGCGACCGGTTGATCCGCACCGCCCGACCGCACCGGTTTCTCGATCCCGGCAACGGCCCGCTGATCGCGGTCAAGCTGCACATCCTGACGCGCAAGACGCTGGGCGGGCTGCAGACCAACCTGGACAGCCAGATGATCGGGGCGGACGGCGAGGTGATACCCGGGCTGTTCGCAGCCGGCGAGGCGGCCGGCTTCGGCGGCGGTGGCTATCACGGCTACAACGCGCTCGAGGGCACCTTCCTGGGTGGCTGCATCTTTTCGGGGCGCAATGCCGGGCGGTCGCGCGCGGTGGCGTGACGCGCGCCCTTACCAGCTGCCGCTGGCACCACCGCCCGAGGACGACCCGCCGCCGAAGGAGAACCGCCCCGAGCCGGAGGAGGATTTCGAGACCTTGGGGATCACCCGCTGCTCGGTGTCGTGGTAATCGCAGTTCTTGCAATCATAGGTCAGCCGCTTGAGGCCGCTTCTGCTGGTGGTGGCGGACCGCAGGATCTTGGTCGTCGTGGCCAGCGCGCGATAGCCGCATCGCGGACAGGGGCCGTAACCCGAGAGCCAGTTTCGATAGCGCAGGATGTCCATGTGATCGCAGCTCGGGCAGGCCCAGACATCGTAATCCACCGATTTCAGGTACTCTTCCAGCGTCTGGCCGCCGTCGAGATGGGCGTCGTCGGCCTCTTCACCCAGGCGGACCATCATGGTGCCGCATTCGGGACAGGCGCGCGGACGGTTGCGCAGGTAGCGGCGCAACCAGAAGCCAGCCCCGGCCAGCGGCACCGCGACGAGGCCCCAGATCCAGCCGCCCAGCGCGCTCAGCCGCCAGAAGATCCAGCTCCAGCCCTGTCGGAACGTGCCGGCGTCATAGGCGCCGGGATAGCGACCGGTCAGCTCGTGGATCGTCTCGCGCACCCCGGTCTCGATCCCCGCCTGATAGGCATCGGAACGGAAATCGGGCAGAAAGCCCTCGTCGATCACCCGCTTCATCCGCGCGTCCCAGGACGGGTCATAGCCGGCGCCGATCTCGATCCGCATCTCGCGGTCCAGCAGCGAGACCAGCACCAGAACCCCATCGTTGCGCGTCGCATTGCCGATGCCCCAGGCGTTGAACAGCGCGGTGGCAAAGGGTTCGATCGGGCCATAGTGGGAATAGGTGCCGAGGCTGGGGATGGTCAGCACCGTCATCTCGATACCGGTGTGATCGTAAAGCTCGATCAGGTCGTCGCGGATCCGCGCCTCGGCCCCCGCCTCCAGCAGGTCGGCGTAATCGTTGACATAGACGTCGCGGTACCCCGGCAGGCTGCCGCCGGCGGGGTTGGGCAGCGTCTCGGTCGGCGGCGCGGCAAATCCCGCCGGTGCCTGCGCCGGGGCGCCGGGCAGATCGCCCTTGCGCGCCACCAGCAGCCCCGCGCCATAGCCCAGCGCCAGCCCGAGGGCGATGACCACGAGGGCGATCAAACCGGCGATCTTCAGGTCATGTCGTGTCATCGGGTTGCTCTGCCTGCCCAGGAACGCGCGCCCAGCCTAGCAGGCCACGGCGCTCAATCCACGGGGGAAAACCCCCGGCGCCGGATCACAGCGGCCAGATCAGCGGAATGAGCGCCGAAGCCAGTATCCCCACCGTCAGGTTCAGCGGGACGCCGACGCGCAGGAAATCGGCGAACTTGTAACCGCCCGGACCGTAGACCAGCATGTTGGTCTGGTAGCCGATCGGTGTGGCAAAGCTGGCCGAGGCGGCGATCATCACCGCCACCACCAGCGGGCGCGGGTCCAGCCCCATCGCCTGCGCGAGGCCGATGGCGATGGGGGTGACCACCACTGCCACCGCGTTGTTGGACACCAGTTCGGTCAGCACCGAAGTCAGCAGGTAGACCGCCCAGATCACCAGGAACGGCGGCATCATGCCCAGGTAAGGCGCGACCGCGTTGACGATGAGCCGCACCGCGCCCGAGTTTTCCAGCGCCGCGCCGATCGCCAGCATGGCAAAGATCAGCGCCAGCAGCCGCCCGTCGACAAAGGAAAACGCCTCGTCCGCGTCGATGCAGCGCGTCAGCAGCACAATGGCCACCGCCAGCACCGACAGTAGCAGGATCGGCGCCACGCCGAAGGCGGCCAGCCCCACGATCCCGATCAGCGCTGCGATGGCGATGGGCGCATGGCCCCGCCGGAACGCCCGCGCCGAGGGATGCGAGACGTCGACCATCTCCATATCCGCCGAGAGCCTCTGGATATCCGCCGGTGCGCCCTCGAGCAGCAGGGTATCACCGACCCGCACCACCAGGTCGTCGAGTTGCCGGCCGATGTTCTGGTTGCGCCGGTGCACCGCCAGCACGTAGACGCCGTAGCGCCGCCGCAGGCGCATCGCGCCCAGGCTGCGCCCGACCATCTTGCAGCCGGGCGAGATCAGCGCCTCGACCGTGGTGGTCTCGACCGCCGAGATCTGGTCGACGCGCCGGAGTTCCTTGTTGTTCTGCAGGCTCAGAAGTTCGGTCATCTTGGTCCGCAGCACCACCCGGTCCCCGACCTGCAGCGTCACCCCCTCGAGCTTGCGCCGCAGCGACTGGTCGCCGCGCACCACGTCGATCAGCCGCACGCCCTCGCGCTTGAACAGCTGAACCCCCAGCACCTCGCGGCCGATCAGGTTGCTCTCGGGGGGGATCACCGCCTCGGTAAAGAACTTCATCCGCGACTTGTCGCTGAGCAGGTTCGCCATGCTGTCGCGATCCGGCAGAAGGCGCGGCGCGATGAAGCGGATGTAGATCATCCCGTAGGCCACCAGCGCCAGCCCCAGCGGCGTCACCTCGAAGATCGAGAACGCCGGCAGCCCGTGGCTGCGCGCCACGCCGTCGACCAACAGGTTGGTCGAGGTGCCGATCAGCGTCAGCGTGCCGCCCAGGATCGCGGCATAGCTGAGCGGGATCAAAAGCTTGCTGGCAGAGACGTCAAGTGTGCGGGCAATCTGGATGAACACCGGGATCATCACCACCACCACCGGCGTGTTCGACACCACCGCCGAGGCGACCAGGACGAACCCCATCAGCAGGGCGATGGCAAAACGCGGCCGGGTGGCGGCCTGGCTCTGGGCCACGCTGGTAAAGGCATCCAGCGCCCCTGTCCGCACCAGCGCGCCCATGATGATGAACATCGCCGCGATGGTCCAGGGTGCCGGGTTGGCAAGCACCGGCAACGCCGCCTCGTAGGGCAGGACGCCGGTGACCAGCATCACCGCCACCCCGCCGATGGCGACGACCTCGGTCGGAAAGACCTCGCGCAGGAACATGATGAACATGCCGGCCACGATCAGCAGGGTCAGGATCGCGCTTCCGGTTTCGGATAGGGCTAAGAGCTGCATGTCAGGTGATTTCGACGCCTCTACCAAAGCGGCCCCCGCGGGCCGGCGGCCAGTTTCGCCGATCGGCCCGGGCGGGGCAAGCGGTACATGGGGTCGCAGGGAAAGACATGTTCAGCGCCGCCGGAGATCGCCCGGTATCACGGCGCCGCCTGCTCAAGACGACCGCCGACGCGCACCATGCGGAAATCCTTGGCCTTGCCGGTGCGGTCGTCGGTCTCGACGAAGATGCCGGACAGGGTGGCCGGCCCCCTTGCGGGCGAAAACCGCTCCTTGCCCATGCCGGTGACAAAGCGGCGCATCGGCTCGGCCTTGTCCATGCCGATGACCGAATTGTAATCGCCGCACATGCCGGCATCGGTCTGATAGGCGGTGCCGCCGGTCAGGATCTGGGCATCGGCGGTGGGAACATGGGTGTGGGTGCCCACGACAAGGCTGGCACGACCGTCGCAGAAATGTCCCATCGCCATCTTTTCCGAGGTCGCCTCGCAGTGGATGTCGACGATCACCGCCTGTGCCAGCCCGCCCAGCGGATGGCTGCGGAGCACCTGATCGATGGCCGAGAACGGATCGTCGAAGGCCCGCTTCATGAACACCTGCCCCAGTACCTGCGCGACCAGCACCTTGCGCCCGCCGGGAGCCGAGAACAGGCGAAAGCCCTTGCCCGGTGCGGATTTGGCAAAGTTGATCGGACGGATGATACGCGGCTCGCGCTCGATATACTGCATCATGTCCTTCTGGTCGAAGGCATGGTCGCCCAGCGTGAGGCAGTCGGCGCCGGCATCGAGCAGGAGCTTGGCGTGCTCACCGCTCAACCCCATGCCGTTGGAGGAATTCTCGCCGTTGACCACGACGAAATCCAGACGCCACTCTTCGCGCAGGCGCGGGAGGGTCTCGGAAATCGCCGCGCGGCCCGCGCGGCCCATCACGTCACCAAGGTACAGAAGTCTCATGCCCGCTTGGTAGGGCGTGGCGCGACCAAGGGCAAGGGGCGCGCCACGCAGGTCAAGCGATTTGCACCCGCCCGATACGGGCGGGCGCAAGCGGCCTTACTTGGGCAGGATCACCTGGTCGATCACGTGGATCACCCCGTTCGAGGCCATCACGTCGGCGCTGATCACCTTGGCGCCGTTCACCGTGACGCCGCCTTCGGTCATGATGGTCAGGTCACCGCCCTGCACGGTCGGGGCCATCATGTTGTCGGACAGATCCGTGCTCATCACCTTGCCCGGCACAACGTGGTAGGTGAGGATCGCGGTCAGCTGATCCTTGTTCTCGGGCTTGAGCAGGGTTTCGACGGTGCCCTCGGGCAGCGCGGCAAAGGCCTCGTCGGTGGGGGCAAAGACCGTGAAGGGCCCCTCGCCCTTGAGGGTCTCGACCAGCCCGGCGGCCTGAACGGCCGCGACCAGTGTGGTGAAGCTGCCGGCGCTCACGGCGGTGTCGACGATATCCTTGGAATGGCCCCCGGCAAAGGCGGCGGTGCCCGCGGTCATGGCGGCGGCGGTGGCGATGGACATGAAGGTGCGACGAAGCATTGTACGGTCTCCCATTGATTTTGTACGAATGCCGAAGTGACATTCCCCCCTGCTACGCCCCTGCCCCGCGGTTGGATCTGACGAAAAAACACCCCGCGCGCCCTTGACCCGCCGCGCCGCGCGCTAAGCCGGGACACCGCGAATAGTCACGACACGATCATGTGACCCCGCGTGAGGAAAACGCCGCCTATCCGCGTGGAATCGTGAGCACCCGGGTCTCGGTGACGATCATGTCGAGCGGCTGGTCGGTCGGCTCCAGCGGCAGGTCTTGGGCCTGTTGCGCGTCATAGGCAAAGCCGATCGCCAGCGTGGCGCGGCGCGCGCGCAGCCGTTCCAGCGTGCGGTCGTAAAACCCGCCGCCATAGCCCAGCCGATTGCCGGCAATATCGAAGGCGACCAGCGGCACGATCAGGATCTCGGGTTCGAAAAACGCTTCGACCGCCGGGATGCGGGCACCGAACGGGCCATCGACCAGCGCGCAATCGGGGGTCCAGCGGCTGAAGCGCAGAGGCTGCCCCTCGCCCGCGATCACCGGCACGCCCACCACCCCGTGCGCGGCGGCCTCGGCCATCGCCGGGCGCGGGTCGATCTCGGTGCGGATCGGCATGTAGCCGGCCAGCGGCACCGCGCGATAGCCCGCCAGAACCGCGCTGAGCTGCGCCGCAGCACCCGGCCCCGCCGCCGCATGCGCCGCCTTGCGCCGGGCAAAGGCGGATTTGCGCGCCGCCGCCTTGGCTGCGGCCAGGTCGCTCACAGCAGCACCAGCGAGGCAAGCCCGAGGAAGGCGAAGAAGCCCACGACATCGGTCACCGTTGTCACGAAGGTGCCCGAGGCCAGCGCCGGGTCGACGCCGAACCGCTCCAGCGCGATCGGGACCACCGTGCCGGCGACCCCGGCCACCACCATGTTGATCACCATTGCCGCCGCGATCACGTAGCCAAGGTCGAGCGTGCCGAACCAGACCAGGCTGACCCCGCCCATCACCACGGCAAAGACCAGGCCGTTGATCAGCCCGACCAGCAATTCGCGCCGGACCACCCGCCAGACGTTGGCGCGGGTCAGGTCGCGGGTGGCCAGCGCCCGCACCGCCACGGTCAGCGACTGGGTGCCCGCGTTGCCCCCCATCGAGGCGACGATCGGCATCAGCACCGCCAGCGCCACCAGCACCGCGATGGTCGCCTCGAACTGGGCGATCACCAGCGACGCGAGGATGGCGGTCAGCAGGTTCACCGCCAGCCAGGGCAGGCGTTGCCGCGCGGTGGCCGCCACCGTGTCGGACAGCGAGCTTTCCTCGCCGACCCCGGCGAGGCGCAGGATGTCCTCTTCGTGCTCCTCGTCCAGCACGGTCATGGCATCGTCGATGGTGATCATCCCCACCAGCCGCCCCTCGGGGTCGACCACCGGGGCGGAAATCAGGTGATACTGGTTGAAGGCATAGGCGACGTCCTCCTCGTCCTGGTCGACGGGAATGACCTGGAACACCTCCTCGGTGATCTCCTGCAACGCCACCTCGCGACGCGAGCGCATCAGCTTGCCCAGCGTCACGTTGGCGGTGGGGTGCATGCGCGGATCAACCAGGACGACGTGATAGAACTGTTCCGGCAGATCCTCGGAATCACGCAGGAAATCGATCGCCTGGCCGACGTTCCAGTGATCGGGCGCGAACACCACCTCGCGCTGCATCAGGCGGCCGGCGGAATTTTCGGGATAGGCCAGTGCCTGTTGCACCGCGACCCGGTCGGCGGCCTCGAGCGCGCCCAGGATCGTCGCCTTCTGCGGCTCTTCCAGGTCCTCGACCAGGTCGACCACGTCATCGCTTTCCAGCTCACGCACGGCCTCGGCCAGGACGTTCGGGTGCAGCATGCCGATGACGTCCTCGCGAACGCTCTCGTCAAGCTCAGACAGGATGTCGCCGTCGAACGCGCGCCCGTAGAGCCGGATCAGCCGACCCCGGTCATAGGCGTTGATCTGCTCCAGGAGGTCGGCGATGTCGGCCGCGTGCAGCGGCTCCATCAGTTCGATCAGCCGGTCACGATCCCTGGCATCGACCGCGTAGAGAATCGCGGCCACCGCCCGGCGGTCCAGCTCATAGGCAGAGTCATGGCCGCCCTCGTCGGGCAGCTGGTCGTCTTCGCGCTGATCGTCGCCTGTATCCATGGCCCGCCCAATACCCCGAAATGTGCGCAAAATAGAAGAAGGTTCTACGCGAAAACAATGACAATGGCGGAATTTACCAGTTCCTGCGTGCACTCTAGTCTGGCGGCGACATAATGGACCGAAAAGCGGATTTCCGATGAGCGCAGTGACGATTCTGACCGGGCGGGTGCTGTCCTTTGCGACCACGCCCTTTGACGGGGCGCCGGGCGCGGCGGCCCGGCTCGACGAGGCGGTGGCGTTGCAGGACGGGCGCATCCTGGCGCGCGGCACGGCGGAAGAGCTGCGCGCGGCCCATCCGCAGGCGGTGCGACACGCGTACGGCGACAAGGTGATCTGCGCCGGTTTCGTCGACCCGCATGTGCACTACCCCCAGACCGCGATGATCGCGAGCTGGGGCAAGCGGCTGATCGACTGGCTCAACAGCTATACCTTCCCCGAAGAGATGAAATTCTCCGACCCCGCCTATGCCGCCGAGATTGCCGCGCGCTATCTCGACCTGACGGCGGCGGAGGGGACGACGACCATGTGTTCCTTCTGCACCATCCATCCGGGCAGCGTCGACGCCCTGTTCACCGAGGCGCAAAGGCGCGGTCAACGGGTGGTGGCGGGCAAGACCTGCATGGATCGCAACGCGCCCGAGGGGCTCCGCGACAGCGCGCAATCTGCCTATGACGACAGCAAGGCGCTGCTGGAACGCTGGCACGGGGTGGACCGCATTGCCTATGCCATCACGCCGCGGTTCTCGCCGACCTCGACGCCGGAGCAGCTGGAGGCCCTCGGCGCGCTCTGGGCCGAGCATCCCGGCTGCCTGATGCAAACCCACCTGAGCGAGCAGACCGACGAGATCGCCTGGGTCAAGGGACTGTTCCCCCAGGCGCGCGATTACCTCGACACCTATGAGCAGTTCGGGCTGCTGGGGGCCAACGGTCTCTATGGCCACGCCATCCACCTCGAACCACGCGAACGGGATCGCTTGCGCGAGGTGGGCGCGGCGCTGGTGCATTGCCCGACCTCGAACACCTTCATCGGGTCGGGCCTGTTCGACATGGCCGGGCTGATGGCCGGTGGGCATCGCATCGGACTGGCCACCGATACCGGCGGCGGCTCGTCGTTCTCGATGCTGCGGACCATGGCGGCGGCCTATGAGATCGGCCAGTTGCGTGGCACGCCGCTGCACCCGGCGCAGCTGATGTGGCTGGCGACCGTCGGCTCGGCGCAGGCGCTGCGGATGGACGACCGGATCGGCAATATCGCCCCGGGTATGGAGGCCGACCTGGTGGTGCTCGACCTCGCCTCGACCGCCGCCATCGCCCAGCGAGAGGCCGAGGCTGATGACCTGTGGGAGGCGCTGTTCCCGACCATCATGATGGGCGACGACCGCGCGGTGGCCGAGGTCTGGATCGGCGGGCGCCGCGTGAAGGGCGGCTGACCGGCCTGTGAACGCCCCCCCCGGGGGGAGGGGCGTGCCTCCGGCGGGGATATTTCCGGAGAAAGGAAAAGGGGGGGCACAAGGCCCCCGCCCCGAAAAAGAGGTCAACCTCTTCCTCTCACACGGCCATCGGCGTCCCCGCCTGTACCGCGGGACAACCGTGCCGATGCTGGGTTACGATTTCCTTGCTTCCGTTCTCTTCAAATACCCCGCCGGAGGCTTCGGGGCAGAGGGTCACGCGGCGCTCAACTCGTCGAAACATTCCAGCGCCTTGGCGGCGTACATCATCGACGGACCGCCGCCCATCTGGATGCACATGCCCAGCACGTCGGCAACCTCTTCGCGGCTGGCGCCGGCCTTGATCAACGACTCGACATGCAGCCCGATGCAGGATTCGCAGCGATCCGCCACGGCGATGCCGAGAGCCACGAACTCCTTGGTCTTGAAGTCGAGGACGCCGCCCTCCTTCACCGCCTTGCTCAGCCCGCCAAAGCCGCGCGTGGCCTCGGGGTTGGCGCGGTTCAGGTTGCGCAGCCCGTCGCGGATCTTGGGCAGTTTCTCTTTCCAGCTCATTTTCATGCCTTTCATGGTCCGGTTTCGCGGCCAGTGACCACGCGCCGGACCGAGCGGCATTGATCTTGATCAGAAAGAGGGTTTTTCCGCGATCAGGGCAAGGTTGTTCGCCGGCATTTCGACCACCTCGGCCAGGTCCAGCCCGGCGGATTGCAACAGGTCGATCACGTCGAAATCATCCTTGTAGCCGATGCGCGAATCCTGCGCCGTGAGACTGGCGTGAAAGGCTTCGTCGCCGGCACTGGTCAATTCGCCGGCGCGCATGAAGGGACCATAGATCACGAACCGGCCACCGGGGGACAGCGCATGCGCCGCCTCGGCGATCAGCACCTCGACCCAGTCCATCGGGACAAGGTGCAAAAGGTTGATCACCAGGATCAGCGACTGGCCCTGCATCCGCGCACCCCAGCCGGGTGTGCAGGCGTCCAGTTCCAGCGCCGGCGCGATATTGGCGCAGCCGCTTTCGGCGGCGTGGGCGATGATGCTGGCGCGCCGCGCCGCGTCCGGTTCCGTCGGCTGCCACTGCAGGTCGGGGAACCGCGCCGCAAAGGCCACCACGTGCTGGCCGGTGCCGCTGGCGATCTCCAGCGCACGCCCGGTGCGGGGCGCCACATGCTCCAGCAGATCGCAAAGCGGCGCCAGGTTGCGTGCCGCCGAGGGCGCGATCAGCTTGTCGCCCTCGCCCTTGTTGGCAACGCTGGCGGTATCGGGCAAGTTCAGATGTCCGGTCATGGCGGCCCCCTCTTCCCCCTTCGGTCACGAGGGGGATCACAGGCTTGATAGTCGCCGGGGCCGGGTTCGGCAAGCGTGCCGGGCGCAGCCCGGGAAAGGCGGCCCGGGAAAAGCCGGGCCTCCGATCCGCTATGCCGGCCAAGTGCCGAAAGGTTGCTTTTCAAGCTCCATCGCACCGTCCGGTCCGCGATAGATATTGATCCAGGCGCGCCAGTTCTCGTCGTCGACCTCGGGGTAATCCAGCCGGAAGTGGCTGCCCCGGCTTTCGGTCCGCATCAGCGAGGCGCGCAGTTTCATCTCGGCCGAGAGGATCATGTTCCGGGTCTCGAAGGCCAGGCGCAATTCATGCATGTTCGCCGCCCGCAGCATCGGCGCGTGATGGTCGCGCAGCTCCTCGACATAGGCCAGCGCTGCCTGCATCATCGGAGCCTTCTTGATGTAGAGCACGAAGTTCGGGATCATGATCCCCTGCAGCGTCTGCGTCACCCAGGCCGGACCATAGCCCGCCTCGCGGCGCAGCGGTGCAAGGATCTCGTCCTTGATCTGCTCCAGCCGCGCGTCGGTGATCATCGGCGCCTCGACGCCATCGGCATAGCCTGCCGCCGCCTCGCCGGCGATGGCACCCTGCACCGCCGAGCCGGCCAGCGACGAGCCGATCTGGGTATAGATCCCGCCGGCCATGTGGCTGCCCAGCGCATCGCCCGCAGCATAAAGCCCCGGGACGTTCGAGGCGCAGCGGTCGTCATGGGGCACCAGCCCCTCGGACTTGTGGATCGCCATGCCCGCCGAAGCCCCGCCGACATTCGCGCCGGCGCCAAAGCCCGGCGGCGGACCGCCCGGCGCGCCGCCCTTGCCCGAGGGGGGCGGCCCCTCGCCGCCGGGAGGGGGGAAGCTGCGCTGGAACTCTTCCGGCACGAAGGGGCCGCCGGCGATCTCATCCTCGGGCTGTTTCGCCCCCGGCCCACCCTCCACCGGGTTGCCCAGCTTGTAGGCGCGGTAGTTCATGTCGACGCCAAGGTCGTGATGCACCTCGACCCCGTTGGTGCTCGGCGTCCGCTCGAACATGTCGCCCCAACCGTCGAAACAGGCGGCCGGGTTCTCGGCGCGGGTGCTGTGGCCGTCGTTCCATTCCTTGCCGGTCACCTTGGCGCCGATCTCATAGGCCATCACCGTGCCGTCATGGGTCAGGTCGCAGACCGGGAAACCGCTGGGTTTGAACCCGCCTGCCCCGGTGCACAGGATCACCGATTTCGCCCGGATCGTCACGACCTCCTCGGCGTCGAGCCGAAAGCCCGCCGCGCCGGCGATCCGGCCACCTTCCTTGATCAGATGGGTCACCACCACCCGCTCCAACAGCGGGATGTCCCGCTCCTCGATGGGTTTCATGAAGGGACGGTTGGCCAGGGTCTGGTCGAAAAAGCCCCAGTCGCGCAGTTCGCGCGCGCGGTCCAGCGAATGCTCGGCCAACTGGCGGGTATAGACCGCGTTGTTGGTGCCCAGCGCCGAGCGCGAAACCGTATCGACGAAATCGTCGATGGTGCCGCTCTCGGTCTCGGGATCGAACACGAAGAACCCCTTGCCAAAGGGCGTCAGCCCGGAGGAGCCAAGCCGCCCCTTGGACACGATCATGGTGCGTGCACCGGCGTCATGCGCCTTGACCGCCGCGAACAGCCCGGCCATGCCGCCGCCGATCACGAGGACATCGGTGGAATGGTCGGTATTGGAAATGGTCTCGACGTCGATCTCGACCTTGTTGTCGGCCCAGGCGGCCATCCCGAGCGAGGCGACCCCCGCCGTCGCGCCCGACAGCGCCAGGAATTCACGGCGGGTTCGCCCGTTGGTGTCATGCGGTGCGGTCATGTCTGCGCTCCTTTGGAAACCGGGGTGGAACGGGGCGTTTTCGGCATCGCCGCCAGGTACATCCGGGCCAGCATCCCGAAACCGACCAGCGCCAGCGTGACGAACAGGGCCGACATCGCCACGTCGGTGTGACGCCCCAGTTCGATCGAATGCCAGAGGGCCAGCACGGTGAACACCACGGCCAGCCCGCCATGGAAATACCGCCAGCCGCGATACCGGTTGGCGAACCGCGGGATCAGGCGCTTGCGGAAATAGGCGGTCCCCCCCAGCACCAGCATCAAGACCCAGGCGACCAGGCCCAGAACGATGCCGAGGCTGTCGAAATCGGTGATCATGGTGACGAAGGCATCCCAAGGCCGCACCCCGCCCTCAAGATAGCGCGGCAGCACGATCAGCGCGGGATGCAGGAAAATCGCGGTGATCGCCGAATAGGCGATGTACTTGTGGACCTTCTGGACCTGCGGCGGCTTGAACAGGGACAGCAGCGTCAGATTGCTGCGGGCCAGAAAGAACTGGCCAAGCATCAGGACGAAGGCCAGCAGCGTGAGGAGCGACAGCGCCTCTTTCAGGACCGAGCGGCGCGGGGTGTCGCCGAGGGCATAGAACAGCAGCGGAAGGCCGATGAAGACCGCCAACGTGGCAAGAAAGGTATAGGTGCGGGCAGAGAGGTTCATGGTTACCCCCAGGGAACGATGACGGGGATGGATTTTTCCGGCGCCATCTCGATGGCGTCGACCGGGCAATACATCCGGCACAGGTGGCAGATCTGGCAATCGGCCGGATAGGCGATTACAGCCTTGCCCCGCTCCATCCGGATCACGTCGCAGGGGCAGCTTTTCACGCATTCCTCGCAGCCGATGCAGCCGTTGATGCTCTTGATCGTCATGGTCTCGGTCCAATCCAATGAAAACGTGCCCCTAGACATGGGCGGGTAAAGGTTTGCATCCGCAGCTTACTTAGGATGCTAAGCATCAATGTGCAAGTTGCATCTGCACGATTTTCACGGCCGCCTTGACGGTGCCGACCGCGGCGGGGCGGACCTTTGCCGAAAACGGGCGTTGCCCGGGATCCCGGCACGGTGGTTCGGCGCAGCCAGGGCAGGAACGAAAAACACCCGGAGCGGTTACGCTCCGGGTGCTTTGACCAGTCGATGTTGCCGGGATCAGTCGACGATGGCGTTGAACGTGGCGCTGGGACGCATCACCGCAGCCTTCTTCTCGACGCTGGGCAGGTAGTAGCCGCCGATATCGGCCGGCGCGCCCTGTGCGGCGGCCAGTTCGGCCAGGATCGCCTCTTCCTTCTCGGCCAGCTCTTTCGCGATGGGGGCGAAATGCGCCGCCAGATCGGCATCGTCGGACTGTGCCGCCAGTGCCTCGGACCAGTAACGGGCGAACCAGTAGTGGCTGTCGCGGTTGTCCGGCTCACCGACCTTGCGCGAGGGCGAGCGGTTGTTGTCGAGGATTCCCTGCGTCGCCACCTCGGCCGCGTCGCCCAGAACTGCGGCCTTGGCGTTGCCCTTGGCCTCGGCGAGGAACTTGAGCGATTCGCCCAACGCGCAGAATTCACCCATCGAGTCCCAGCGCAGGTGGCTTTCCTCGATCAGCTGCTGCACGTGCTTGGGAGCCGAGCCGCCGGCGCCGGTCTCGAACATGCCGCCGCCGTTCATCAGCTTGACGATCGACAGCATCTTGGCCGAGGTACCCAGTTCGAGGATCGGGAACAGGTCGGTCAGGTAGTCGCGCAGCACGTTGCCGGTGATGGCGATGCTGTTGTTGCCCGCCGTGATGGTCTCGAGCGAGGCACGGGTCGCCTCGCGCGGGGCCATGATCGCGAACTTGTCGGCCACGCCGGCGGCCTCCAGCGCGGGACGCACGTATTTGATCAGCTCGGCGTCATGGGCGCGGTTCTCGTCCAGCCAGAAGATCGCCTGGAACCCGGTCAGGCGCTGGCGGTCGATGGCCAGCTGGATCCAGTTCTCGATCGGGGCCTTCTTGGCGGTGCAGGCGCGCCAGATGTCGCCGGCCTCGACGTCCAGCGAATGCAGCGTCTCGCCATTGGCCAGGACGATGCGGATGGTGCCATCGGCGGGCGCCTCGAAAGTGGTCGGGTGGCTGCCGTATTCCTCGGCCTTCTGGGCCATCAGGCCGACGTTCTGCACGGTACCCGCGGTGGCGGGGTTCAGAGCGCCGTTCGCCTTGAAGAACTCGACCGCCTCGTCATAGACCGGGGCATAGCAATTGTCGGGGATGACGCAGTTGCTGTCACCCTCTTTGCCGTCCGGGCCCCAGCCCTTGCCGCCGGCGCGGATCAGCGCCGGCATCGAAGCGTCGATGATCACGTCGCTGGGCACGTGCAGGTTGGTGATCCCCTTGTCCGAGTTCACCATGTACATCGCCGGGCGATCGGCGGTGCAGGCCTCGATCGCGGCCATGATCTCGGCGTTGTCCTTGACCCGCTCCAGCACGTCACCCATGCCGGAGTTCGGGTTGACGCCCAGCGCCTTCATCTCGTCGCCGAACTTGTCGAACACCGGCGCCAGCCAGGCCTTGACCGCGTGGCCGAAGATGATCGGGTCCGAGACCTTCATCATCGTCGCCTTGAGGTGCAGCGAGAACAGCGTGCCCTCGGCCTTGGTCGAGGCGATTTCCTCCGCGAGGAAGGCATCGAGCGCCTTGGCCGACATGTAGGTCGCGTCGACAACCTCGCCCTCGATCAGCGGCCAGCCGTCCTTGAGCACGGTGGTGGCGCCGTCCTTGCCGACGAACTCGATCTTGGCCGGACCGGCTTGGTCGGCGGTCAGGGTGGCGGCAACCTCGTTGGCATAGAAGTCATTGCCCGACATCGAGGAGACGCGGGTCTTGCTGTCCTTGGACCAGGCCCCCATGCGGTGCGGGTTCTTCTGGGCATAGCTCTTGACCGCGGCGGCGGCTCGACGATCAGAGTTGCCTTCGCGCAGCACCGGGTTCACCGCCGAGCCCTTGATCGCGTCATAGCGCGCGCGGATCGCCTTTTCCTCATCGGTGGCAGGGGTTTCCGGGTAATCCGGCAGGGCATAGCCCTTGTCCTGCAGTTCCTTGATCGCGGCGGTCAGCTGCGGCACCGAGGCCGAGATGTTGGGCAGCTTGATCACGTTGGCGTCCGGCGACTTCACCAGTTGGCCCAGCTCGGCCAGGTCATCGCTGTGGCGCTGCGCCTCGGTCACGGCCTCGGGAAAGGTGGCGATGATGCGCCCGGCCAGCGAGATGTCCTTGGTGCCGATGTTGATTCCCGCGGCACCGGCAAACGACCGGATGATCGGCAGCAGCGAGGCGCTGGCCAGTTCGGGCGCTTCGTCTACGACGGTATACACAATATCGGGGTTGGAGCTGTCTGCCATGGTCTTCGTACCTTTTCTGCCTGTCTGGTGGCGTGAGATCTGAATGTGGCGGGCACGCCGCAGCGCACCGAGAGGGAAATGCGGCGGGCGTCCCTTGGCGATCTGCCGTGGTGGCCCGGTTTTCCCGCCCCCTCTAGCCCACCGCGCCGGGGTAATCAATCAAGGGACCGCGCGCGATTTGCCCCAGTTGGCGCAAACATGAACCACGTGCCGCATCCGGCAGCTGCCGGCGCCACGCCGCCGCCGGCACGACTTCGGTCTTGGCGGGGGCCGGCGAACCGGGCAATAAGAGCGTCCGAATTATGCAATGGAGTCGCCCTTGGACACGGACCCGCAGACCGCCGCCCGCATCGCCCGCACCATCGCAAGCGAGATCGGCGCCCGAACCGAACAGGTCGGCGCCGCCGTCAAGTTGCTGGACGAGGGGTCGACGGTGCCCTTCGTCGCGCGCTACCGCAAGGAGGCCACCGGCGGGCTGGACGACACCCAGCTGCGTACCCTGTCGGACCGGCTGGCCTATCTGCGCGAGTTGGAGGCACGGCGGCAAACGATCCTGGGCTCGATCAAGGACCAGGGCAAGCTGACCGGGGAGCTGGCCAAGTCCATTGCCGGGGCCGAGACCAAGGCGCAGCTCGAGGACATCTACCTGCCCTACAAGCCCAAGCGCCGCACCAAGGCGATGATCGCGCGCGAGAACGGGCTGGAACCGCTGGCAGATGCGATCCGGGCCGACCGCGCCGCAGATCCCGAAAAGCTGGCCGAAGGGTTCCTCACCGAGGCGGTGCCGACAGTCAAGGACGCGCTGAACGGCGCCCGCGACATCATCGCCGAGGGGCTGGCGGAGAACGCCGCGCTGCTGGGCGATCTGCGCGCCTTCATGCAGGCCGAGGCCCGGCTGACCTCCAAGGCAATCGAGGGGCAGGAGCAGGCGGGCGCCAAGTTCAGCGATTATTTCGACCACGTGGAGCCGTGGTCCAAGGTGCCCTCGCACCGGGCGCTGGCGATGCTGCGGGCGCAGAAAGAAGGGGTCGTGACACTCGACATCGCGCCCGAGCCCGAAGAGGGCGCGGCGCGGGCCGAGGCGCTGGTCGCCTCCTACCTCGAAACCCGCACCGATCAGCCCGGCGACAAATGGCTGCGCAAGATCGCCGGCTGGACCTGGCGGGTGAAACTGAGCCTGACAATGATGGTCGAACTGATGGGCGACCTGCGGGCACGGGCACAGGACGAGGCGATCGCCGTCTTTGCCCGCAACCTCAAGGACCTGCTGTTCGCGGCGCCGGCCGGCGCGCGCCCCACGCTGGGGCTCGATCCGGGCATCCGCACCGGCGTCAAGGCGGCGGTGGTCGATGCCACCGGCAAGCTGGTGGCGACCGAAACGCTGTACCCGTTCCAGCCCAAGAACGATCTGCGCGGCGCGCAGGCGGCGATCATGGGGATGATCGCCAGGCACGGAGTGGAGCTGATCGCCATCGGCAACGGCACCGCCAGCCGCGAGACCGAGCGGCTGGTGGCCGATACGCTGGCGATGCTGCCCTCGGGCGTGCAGAAACCCACCAAGGTGGTGGTGAGCGAGGCCGGCGCCTCGGTCTATTCCGCCTCGGAACTGGCGGCGCGCGAGTTTCCCGATCTCGACGTCAGCCTGCGCGGCGCGGTCTCCATCGCGCGGCGGTTGCAGGACCCGCTGGCCGAACTGGTCAAGATCGAACCCAAGAGCATCGGCGTCGGCCAGTACCAGCATGACGTCGATCAGCACAAGCTGGGCAAATCGCTCGAGGCGGTGATCGAGGACGTGGTCAACGCCGTGGGGGTCGACCTGAACACCGCCTCGGCGCCGCTGCTGTCGCATGTCTCGGGCCTCGGGCCGGGGCTGGCCGAATCCGTGGTGACACACCGCGACCTGAACGGCGCGTTCAAGTCCCGCAAGGAGCTGTTGAAGGTCGCCCGCCTCGGGCCACGCGCCTTCGAGCAATGCGCCGGCTTCCTGCGCATCCGCGACGGCGAAGAACCGCTGGACGCCTCCGCCGTGCACCCCGAGGCCTATGCGGTGGCGCGCCGCATCGTCTCGGCCTGCGGCCGCGACATCCGCCAGATCATGGGGCACGAGGGCGCACTCAAGGGGGTCCGCGCCGAGCAGTTCGTCGACGACACATTCGGCCTGCCCACGGTGCGCGACATCCTGAGCGAGCTGGAAAAGCCCGGCCGCGATCCGCGCCCCAGCTTCAAGACCGCGACATTTGCCGACGGGGTCGAGGAGATCACCGACCTGAAACCGGGCATGGTGCTGGAAGGGACCGTGACCAACGTCGCCGCCTTCGGCGCCTTCGTCGATATCGGCGTGCACCAGGACGGGCTGGTCCATGTCAGCCAGCTGGCCGACCGGTTCGTCAAGGATCCGCACGAGGTGGTCAAGGCGGGCCAGGTGGTCAAGGTGACGGTGGTCGAGGTCGATGTGCCGCGCAAGCGGATCGGGTTGACCATGCGCAAGGATGGCGGCGCCAGCGCCAAGTCCGACCGCAACGCGCGCGGCCAGGACAATTCCCCCCGTGGCGGCGCAAAGGTCAAGCCGCGCGGGCCGATGTCGGCCAGTCCGAAAGGGGGCGGCAAGGCAGGCTCAAGCGGCGGGCAGACCGGGGCACTGGGGGCCGCGTTGCAGGACGCGATGCGGCGCAAGTAAGCCGCGCTCAGAGCCGGCGCAGCAGGGCGAGGTCGACCTGCTGCGCCTTACCCGTCATGGGGCGCGCCCACGCCGGCGCTCAGGTCGTCGAGGATCGGGCAGTCGGGCCGGTCATCCCCGGCACAGCAGGACACCAGATGCGCCAGCGTCGCGCGCATTGACTGAAGCTGCGCGATCTTGTCGTCGATCCGGGCCAGGTGGTCTTCGGCGATCTGCTTGACCTGGGCGCTTTCGCGGCCGTCGTCCTGGTACAACGCCAGCAACGCGCGGCATTCCTCGATGGTAAACCCTAGCGCCCGGGCGCGGCCGAGAAAGGCCAGCCGGTGCAGATCGCTCTCGCGAAAGCTGCGATAGCCGTTGGGGCTGCGCGCCGGTCGGATCAACCCGATCTCCTCGTAGTACCGGATCGTCTTGGCCGGCAGCCCCGAGCGGCGGGATACGTCGCCGATGTTCATGGTGATCCCCTTTCCTATTCCGCCGGTACCGTCCGCGGCGCCACCGCCGCGGCACTGTTCAGCGACGCCTCGTCCATCGCCGGGCGCACCCGGCGCAATCGCAGTGCGTTCGACAGCACGAAGACCGAGGACAGCGCCATCGCCCCCGCCGCCAGCACCGGCGACAGCAGAACGCCGAAGGCCGGGTACAGGATGCCGGCGGCCACCGGGATCAGCGCGGTATTATAGCCGAAGGCCCAGAACAGGTTCTGCCGGATGTTGCGCAGGGTCGCGCGCGAGATCTCGAGCGCGTTGACCACGCCGCGCAGATCACCCGACATCAACACCACGTCGGCGGATTCGATGGCCACATCGGTGCCGGTGCCGATGGCGATGCCCACGTCCGCATGAACCAGCGCCGGGGCATCGTTGATGCCGTCGCCGACAAAAACCAGCCCACCGCCCTCGCCCCGCAGCCGGTCCAGCGCGGCGACCTTGCCCTCGGGCAGCACACCCGCGATCACCGTGTCGATGCCGGTCTCCTGCGCGATGGCCTCAGCGGTGGCCTGCTTGTCGCCGGTGATCATCGCCACCTTGAGCCCCATCTCGTGCAGGGCGGCGATTGCGGCGGCGCTGCTCGGCTTTACCGGATCGGACACCGCGATCACCCCCGCGATCTTGCCATCGACGGCGGCGAACAGCGCGCTTTTCCCGCGCGCGGCCAGATCCGCCTCGACCTTTGCCAGCGGCCCGGTCTCGATCCCCTCGCGCGCCATCAGCCGGTCGGCGCCCACCAGCACCTCGCGCCCGGCCACGGTGGCGCGCACGCCGTAGCCGGTGATCGAGGTGAAATCCTCGGCGTCCGGCATTCCCCCCCCTTCGGCACGGGTGGCGCGCAGGATCGCCGCGGCAATCGGGTGCTCCGAGCGCGCCTCGACCGCCGCGACCAGCCCCAGCAGATCGGCACGTCTGAACCCTTCGGCCAGCACCAGATCGGTCAGCTCGGGCCGCCCCTCGGTCACGGTGCCGGTCTTGTCCAGCGCCACCACGTCGACCGACGACAGCTGTTGCAGCGCGTCGCCCTTGCGGAACAACACGCCCATCTCGGCGGCGCGGCCGGTGCCCACCATGATCGAGGTCGGCGTCGCCAGCCCCATGGCGCAGGGGCAGGCGATGATCAGCACCGAGACCCCGGCAACCAGCGCCAGTGTCAACGCCGGATCGGGACCGAAGATCAGCCAGATCAGCACCGTCAGCAGCGCCGCCGACATGACGGCGGGCACGAACCACAGGGTGATCCTGTCAACCAACCCCTGGATCGGCAGCTTGGCGCCCTGTGCCTGTTCGACCATGCGGATGATCTGGGCCAGCGTGGTATCGGCGCCAACCCGGGTGGCACGGAACCGGAAGCTGCCGGTGCCGTTCACCGTGCCGCCGGTGACCGGATCGCCCGGCTGCTTGGTCACCGGCAGCGGTTCGCCGGTGATCATGCTTTCGTCTACATGGGCGCCGCCCTCGGTCACCTCGCCGTCGGTGGCGATGCGTTCGCCGGGACGCACCAGCAGGATGTCACCGGGACGGATCGCGGCGATCTCGACCTCGACCGCCTCCCCGTCCCGGATCACCCGCGCGGTGCGGGCCTGGAGCCCCAGCAGGTTCTGGATCGCCGCGCCGGTGCGCCCCTTGGCCCGCGCCTCCAGGGTGCGGCCCAGCAGGATCAGTACCACGATCACCGCCGCCGCCTCGAAGTAGACGGCGCGCACCGCCTCGGGCAGGACGCCGGGCAGGAAAGTGGCGGTGACGGAATAGAGATAGGCCGCCGCGGTGCCCACTGCGACAAGGCTGTTCATGTCCGGCGCGCCGCGCAGCAGCGCGGGGATCCCCTTGGCATAGAACCCACGCCCCGGCCCCGCCAGCACGAGGGAGGTCAGCACGAATTGTACGATCCAGCTGGTGTTTTGCCCGATCGTGGCGGCGATCAGGTGATGGAAGGCCGGCACCATGTGACCGCCCATCTCCAGCACGAAGACCGGCAGCGCCAGCGCAGCGGCAAGGATCGCCTTGCGCGCGGTATCGCGGGCCTCGCTCTGTTTGCGGGTGGCGCGATCCTCGGTGCCGGTCTCATTGGCCAGCGTCGCCGGGTAGCCGGCCCCGGTCGCCGCCGCGATCAGCGCGTCGGGCGTCACCGCCCCCTCCAGGTAGGTCACCATCGCGGTCTCGGAGGCGAGGTTGACGTTCACCTCCAGCACGCCGGGCAGCGCCGCGAGCGTCCTGTCCACCCGCCCCACGCAGGAGGCGCAGGACATCGAGGCCACGTTCAGCGTGACGCTGGCGCGGCGGGCGGGATAACCGAGCCCGTCGAGCGTCGCGACCACCTGTTCCAGCCGGTCCGGCGCATCCAGCGAGAGCTGCGCGGTCTCGGCGGCAAGGTTCACGTTGACCTCCGACACCCCGTCCAGCGCGGCCAGCGCCCGGTCGACGCGACCAACGCAAGAGGCGCAGGACATGCCCTCGACGGCAAGCGTGATGGGACGATTCGCGGTCATGGTGACCTCCGTGGTTGCTGTCTTGCCCCGGAGATAGGGCCTCCAGTCACTGGAGGGTCAAGGGCCGGAATGCGTTTTCTTTGTCGCACCCGGCGCGCTTGACCTTCCTGCGCAGGAGCGCGGAAAGCTGCGGGGGTATCGAATCGAGAAAGGAACCAGAGCATGAAATTCAGCGTCCCGGACATGAGCTGCGGCCATTGCACGGCGGCCATCGAGGCGGCGATCAAGGCCAAGGATCCCGGCGCGACGGTGGAATGCGACCTTGCAAACAGGCATGTCGCGGTCACCGGCACGCTGTCGGGCGCGGCGATCGAAAGCACGCTGGCCGAGGTCGGCTATCCGGCAACACCTGCCGTGGCCTGACACGCAGGCCCAGCGCAGCCTCAGGAAACGGGCGCCTCGTCCTGCCCGAGCACCTGTTCGAGGAAGAGTCCGGTTTCCCGGTAGTGCGCGTCCAGCAGGTCGGCGGCCCGGTCGGCGTCGCGCGCCAGCGCGGCGTCGAGCAGCGCCTTGTGCTCGGCATCCAGGTCGCGGTCGCGCCGCAGGGTGGCCGACCGCAGGGCAAGGGTGCGATAGCGTTCGGTCTCGGTGCCCAGCGTGCCGGCGAAATCCAGCAGCCAGGCCGAGCCGCAGGCCGAGATCAGCGCGGTGTGAAACTCCCGGTGGCGCCGCTCCAAGGCGTCCAGCGCCTCGGCATCCGCGCCGTCGCTGAGGCGCTTCACGATCAGCGACAGCGCGTGGAACCGGGCGACGAGGTCGGCCTCCCAATCGTCGCCGCCGGCCTCAATCGAGCGCTGCAGTGCCGCGCACTCGATCAGGATACGGCTTTCCACCGCATCCCACATCTCGGTGACCGAGAGCGCGCGGACGCGGAACCCGCGTTGCGCGGCGGACACCACCAGCCGTTCGCCCTGCAACCGGTTCAACGCCTCGCGCAGGGGGGAAAAGCCGACACCGTAGTGCTGTTTCAACTGTTCCAGCCGCAGCGGCTGCAACGGCGGGAACCGGCCCTGCACGATGTCGGCGCGCAGCCTTTCATAGACGGTATCGGACAGGGTCATGGCGCCTCCGGCATGGGGCCCGGCGATCCCGGGTGCCCCATGTTTGGCGTCAAAATCGGCGTTTGTCCAGATTTGCGATAATATGACTTTACATCGAAACTCGACTCCCGCAGGCTTTCCGCGACCGCACGAGGGAGGCCCCGATGTCGAGACATGACCAATACCGCGAAGAGGTGGCCGGCCGGGCCAATGTCGAGGACACGCCCGAGCTGGTCGCCTATTACGGCGACCTGAAAAAGAAGGGCGCCGGCGCGCTGTGGACCGTGGCGAACAAGATCGAGCCGTGGGAACCGGTCTCGAGCTCGGTGCCGATGTTGTGGCGCTATGCTGACCTGCGGGCGGATGTCCTGCGCTCGCTCGACCTTGTGACGCCGGAAAAGGCCGGGCGTCGGGTGATCTATCTCGACAACCCGGGGCGCTCGGACGTGGCCGCCGCCGTCGGCTGGATCTATGCCGGGCTACAGGTGATGCGCCCGGGCGAACGGGCCTCGGCGCATCGCCATTCGGCCAGCGCGATCCGCTTCATCATGGAGGGCACCGGCGCCTATACGGTGGTGGACGGGCACAAGATGACGCTGGGCGCCAATGATTTCGTGCTGACCCCGAACGGCACCTGGCACGAGCACGCGGTGGCCGAGGAAGGCAGCGAATGCATCTGGCAGGACGGGCTCGACATCCCCTTCGTCAACGCGATGGAGGCGAATTTCTACGAGGTGCACCCGGACCTGCAACAGGCGGTGACCTACCCGGTCAACGACATGACCCGGACCTGGGGCAATCCCGGCCTGACCCCCGGCGGGGGCACATGGGAAAAGGGCTACAGCCCGCTGTTCAAATACGAATGGGACCGCACCCACGAGGCGCTGTTCAACCTGGCCGGGGCCAGCGACGGTTCACCCCATGACGGGGTGCTGATGGAATACGTGAACCCGGTGACCAACGGGCCGGTGATGCAGACGCTGGGCGCCAGCATGCAGATGCTGCGCCCCGGCGAGAAGACCAAGGCCCACCGCCATACCGGTAGCTACCTGTACCAGGTCTGCAAGGGGTCGGGGTACTCGGTGATCAACGGGCAGAGGTTTGACTGGTCCGAGCGCGACATCTTCTGCGTTCCCAGCTGGGCCTGGCACGAACATGCCAATGCCTCGGGCAGCGAAGAGGCCTGCCTGTTCTGTCTCAACGACCTTCCGGTGATGCGGGCTCTGGGCCTGTACCGGGAAGAAGCATTGGCCGAAAACGACGGGCATCAACCCGTGACCGCCTGAGGAGATCTATATGAAACTGGTGACTTTTCGCGCCGCGCCCGATGGTGCGGGCCGGCTGGGTGTGGTTCTGGACGACATCGTGGTGGATGTCGCGGGATTGGGGGCGGCGATCGGTCAGCCCCTGCCCGGCGCCATGCTGGAGCTGATCGACCTTGGCCGCCCCGGCCTCGACGCGCTGCGGGCGGTGATCGACGCGCAGAACGGCCTCTGGCCGATGGGCACGGCGCGGCCGCTGGCCAACGTGACCCTGCTGGCGCCGATCCCGCGCCCGCGCAAGAACATCTTTGGCATCGGGCTGAACTATGCCGAGCATGTGGAGGAATCGAGCCGCTCGCTGGATACCGCCAAGGAGATGCCGAAGGAGCCGGTGATCTTTTCCAAGCCGCCAACCGCCGTCACCGGTCCCGGCGCGCCGGTGCAGCACGACATCACCATGACCAAACAGCTGGACTGGGAGGTGGAACTGGCGGTGATCCTCGGCAGCCGCGCCACCAAGGTGAGCGAGGCAGAGGCGATGGATCATGTCTGGGGCTACTCGGTGATGATCGACGTCTCGGCCCGCGACAACCGCCGCGCCGGGCAGTGGATCTATTCCAAGGGGATGGACAGCTATGCCCCCTTCGGACCCTGCATCGTGACGGCGGACGAGATCGCGGACCCGCACGGCCTTGACCTGTGGCTGACGGTGAACGGGGTCGAAAAACAACGCTCGAACACCAGGCACATGTATTTCAAGATCCCGGCGCTGATCGCGGATCTGAGCAAGGGCATCACGCTGGAGCCGGGCGACATCATCGCCACCGGCACGCCCGAGGGCGTCGGCGCCGGGCGCGATCCGCAGGAATGGCTCTGGCCCGGGGATATCATCGAGGCGGGCGTCGAGGGGATCGGTGCGTTGCGCAATCCGGTGGTGGCTGCCGGCCCGGCCGAGACCGGCGGGCAGCGCGGCTGAGCGGCGGGCCATGTATTACGACTGCGCCGCGCACCCCGAGCAATTCGTCTACAAGCTGATGACCGCGACGGTGACGCCGCGGCCCATCGCCTGGGTCACCACGTGCTCGGAGGCCGGCGTGATCAACGCCGCGCCCTACAGTTTCTTCAACGTCATGGGGCATGAGCCGCCGACCGTGGCGCTGGGGCTGTTGCGCGACCCGGACAAGGGGCTGAAGGACACCGCCGAGAACATCATCGCCACGGGGGAGTTCGTGGTCAACCTCGTGGCGCGGCAGATGGCCGAGGCGATGAACGTCACCGCGATCAACGCCCCCCGCGACGTGAGCGAGGTGGAACTGGCCGGGCTGGCAACCGCCGCCAGCGCCAAGGTGTTCCCGCCGCGCCTGGCGCAGGCGCCGGTGTCGTTCGAATGCAGGCTGCACGCAGCGGTGATGACCGGGCCGAAACAGATGATCGCCATTGGCCGGGTGGTGGCGATCCATATCGCCGACCGCTTCCTGCTGGACCCCGAGCGGGGCCACGTGGACACGCCCGCGCTGGACCTGATCGCACGGATGCACGGCAGCGGCTGGTACAAGGCCGGAGGCGAGATGTTCCAGATGGATCGCCCGGCCTATGCGCCGCCGGGACAGGACGGATAGGGCGCCAAATCGTCGCGGCGCCCCGAGGAGTTGCGTGGCATCGTGGCGGACGGCGCCGGGCCGGACCGCAACGGTTGATGGCTTGTACACGGCTTGTGCAGCCTGTCGCCCGCCGCGCGCCGGGGGGCATTTGTCCCACCGCCCGCCGCACCAGCACTTCCCTTTCCGGGGTGGCTTTCTTACCTTGAAACGGACTACCTCACCGGCGTGAGTCGCGCCGTGCGCGTTTCGCGATTTCTCGACAAACAACCGTTCTTTCAAAGGTGCGTCGACCCAAGATGGATACCACGTTTCCCCTCGTTCCCCGCCGGGCGCTGAACCGCCTCATCGCCCGCCCTGCCGTTGCCTTCCTCTGCGCGCTTGCGCTTGCCCCTCTGGGCGCCCCCCCGGCCCAAGCAGAATCCCGTTTCGAAGCGCTTCTGGAAAAGTTCGGGAAACCCAGCCCGGACGCCGACATCTATCATTCCAACGGCAGGATCGAGGCGCAGACGGTCGACGTGGCGACGAAATATGCCGGGCGGATTTCCACCGTATCGGTGGAAGAGGGAGACCTTCTGGCCGCCGGCGCGGAGATCGCGCAAATGGACACCGCCGACGCCGCCGCCAAGCTGAACGGGGCCAAGGCCGCGGTCCTGCGGGCCCGGGCCTCCAAGGCGGTCGCCGAGGCGACCCTGATGCAGGCCAACAGCACGCTTGACGTGGCGCAGACCAATTTCGAACGGGCCACCAAGCTGCACGACAGCGGCACCACCTCGCAAAGCGTCCTCGACGATGCCACCAATGCCCTGAACAGCGCCAAGGCCGCGGTCGCGATGGCCAAGGCCCAGATCAGCGATGCCGAGGCCTCGATCGCCGCCAGCGAGGCGCAGCAGCAACAGGTTCAGCTGATGCTGGACGACCTGACGATCCAGGCCCCGATCCGGGGCCGCGTGCTGTACCGGCTGCATGAGCCGGGCGAGGTGATCGCCGCCGGATCCCCGGTCGTGACCATGCTGGACCTGACCGACGTCTACATGAACATCTATCTGCCCGCGACGGTGGTGGGGCCGCTCGCCATCGGCGACGAGGCGCGACTGGTCCTCGACCCGATCCCCGACAAGGTGGTGCCGGCGCGGATCACCTTCATCTCGCCGCAGGCCCAGTTCACGCCGAAAAGCGTCGAAACAACCGAGCAGCGCGAGGACCTGGTGTTCCGCGTCCAGTTGACGGTTCCGCGCGCGCTGCTTTCGGAGTTCGAGACCCAGATCAAGACCGGGGTGCGCGGGATCGGCTTCGTGCGGACCAATCCGACGGCGGACTGGCCCGAGCACCTTCGGACCGTCATCGCGGACTGACCTGATGGACCACGTTGCCCTGCTTCGCGGCGTATCGCACATCTACAACGCGCATGCCGCGCTGGATGATGTGTCCCTCAGCCTGCCGGCGGGGCAGATGCTGGGGCTGATCGGCCCGGACGGGGTGGGCAAGTCCACCCTGCTGGGGCTTGTCGCCGGCGTGCGCAAACTGCAGCACGGCGAGGTCACGGTGCTTGGCCATGACATCGGCGACCGGCACGCGCGCGCGGCGCTGGGGGCCCGGATCGCCTATATGCCGCAGGGCCTGGGGCGGAACCTCTATCCGACGCTGACGGTGCGCGAAAACCTCGACTTCTTCGGCCGGCTGTTCGGACAGGGCGCGCGCGAGCGTGCCGCGCGGATCGACATGTTGCTGGAGGCCACCGGGCTGGCCCCCTTCCCGGACCGGCCGGCGGGAAAGCTCTCGGGCGGGATGAAACAGAAACTCAGCCTGTGCTCGGCGCTGATCCACGATCCCGACCTGCTGATCCTCGACGAGCCGACGACCGGGGTCGACCCGCTGTCGCGCCAGCAGTTCTGGGACCTGATCGACCGCATCCGGGCCAACCTGAGCGACATGAGCGTGGTGGTCGCCACCGCCTACATGGAAGAGGCCGAACGGTTCGACTGGCTGGCAGCCATGAACGACGGGAAAGTTATCGCCACCGGCACGCCCGCCAAGCTGCGCACCGATACCGGCAGCAAGACGCTGGAAGAGGCCTTTGTCAAACTGCTGCCCGGCTCTGCTGCACAGGACGCCGGCGTCACCCTGCGCCCCCGGGTCGCGCAGGACAACGCGGTTCCCGCGATCGAGGCGACGGGGCTGACCAAGCGCTTCGGCACCTTCACCGCCGTGGACGATGTCAGTTTCAACATTCCCGAAGGCGAGATTTTTGGCTTCATCGGCTCCAACGGCTGCGGCAAGTCCACCACGATGAAAATGCTCACCGGCCTGCTGCCGCCCAGCGCCGGGAGTTCCATGCTGTTCGGCAAGCCACTGCGCGCCGGCGACATGCAGGCCCGGCAGGACATCGGGTATATGTCGCAGAGCTTCTCGCTCTATGGCGAGCTGACCGTGCGCCAGAACCTTGACCTGCACGCCAAGCTCTATGACCTTCCCTCTGACCGCCGCGCCGCGCGGGTGGCCGAGGTCATTGCCGAGTTCGATCTTGCCGATGTCACCACGGCGATGCCCGAAAGCCTGCCGCTTGGCATCCGCCAACGGCTGCAGCTGGCCGTCGCGGTGATCCACCGCCCGCGCATCCTGATTCTGGACGAACCCACCTCGGGCGTCGATCCGGTGGCGCGTGACAGTTTCTGGCGCAAGCTGATCTCGCTCTCGCGGGACGATGGGGTGACGATCTTCATCTCGACCCACTTCATGAACGAGGCGGAACGCTGCGACCGGATTTCGCTCATGCATGCGGGGCGCGTGCTGGAGGTGGGATCGCCGTCCGAAATCGTCGAACACCACGGTGCGGCCACGCTGGAAGAGGCGTTCATCGAACGGCTGGAGGCCGAGGCCCCGCCGGACACAGGGACCGAGGAGGTCGCGGCCTTTCCGGTCACGGAAAAGTCGGAGGGGCGACTTCACACCGCCGCGACGCGGCTCTGGGCCTATTGCTGGCGCGAGGCGCTGGAACTGATGCGCGATCCGATCCGGATGTTCTTTGCGCTGGCGGGGCCGCTGATCCTGATGCTCACCATGGGGTTCGGGATTTCCTTTGACATCGACGAGCTCAGCTTTGCGGTCAACGACCAGGACCGCAGCCCCGAAAGCCGCGCCCTGGCCGAGGCCTTCACCTCGATCCCGCAGTTCGAGGAAAAACCGGCGTTCTCCTCCATCGACGAGTTGAACGACCGGATGGGCAAGGGAGAACTGACCGTCGCGATAGAGATCCCCGACGGGTTCGGCAAGGCGCTGCACCAGGGCACGACCGTTCCGGAGATGTCGCTGTGGATCGACGGGTCGATGCCGTTCCGCGCGGAAACCGCGCGCGGCTATGCCGTGGGGGTCCTGACATGGTTCTCGGACCTGGTCGCAACCGAAACCGGCCAGAGCAGCACCAGCAGCGTCTCGATCGAAACCCGGTACATGTTCAACCAGGCGTTCAAGAGCGCCTATGCCATGGTGCCCTCGATGCTGATGCTGATCCTGTTCCTGATCCCCGCGATCATGTCCACCATCAGCGTCGTGCGCGAGAAAGAGACCGGCACAATCGCCAATTTCCGTTCGACCCCGGTGCGACAAGTCGAATTTCTGGTCGGCAAACAGCTACCCTATATTGTGGTGGCGACCGTCAGTTTCTGGATGATGATGGCGCTGGGGCGCTGGATGTTCGAGCTTCCCTTCACCGGCTCGCTCGCGGCGCTGACGGTGGCCGCCCTGCTGTACGTCACCGCCACCACCGGGATCGGACAGCTGGTGTCCGCCTTTACCCGCACCCAGGTCGCCGCCGTCTTTGCCACTGCGGTCATCTCGATCATCCCGACGGTGAATTTCTCCGGCCTGATCACGCCGGTCTCGACGCTGGGGCCCTCGGCACGGGCCTTCGGCCTGTCCTTTCCCGGCGCGTGGTTCCAGCCGGTTTCGGTCGGCATCTACCTCAAAGGCTTTGGTTTCGGGGAAATCGCGCTGAACCTGGTGGTGCTGGCACTGTTCTGCCTCGCCTATCTGTTGCTCGCCGCGCTGGCGCTGCACAAGCAGGAGGCCTGAGATGCTCCGCTCGCTGCTCAACACCCTGCGCCTGACCATCAAGGAGTTGCGCGCCCTGCGCGGTGACAGGGTGATGATCGTGTTGATCATCTATATCTTCTCCCTTGCAGTCTGGATGGTATCGATGGCCGCCTCGACCGAGGTCAACGACCTCTCGGTTGCCGTGGTCGACGAGAATCACAGCCCGCTTTCGCTGCGGCTGATCGATTCGATCCAAGAGCCGCTTTTCGCCCCGCCCGCGCTGATCCCGCCGGAGACGGCAAAACAGGCGCAGATCGACGGAGAATACGTCATCGTCGTGAGCATCCCGCCGGATTTCGAACAAGACCTGCGCGCGGGGCATGCGACCACGCTGCTGCTGTCGGTGGATGCGACGGCCGTGGCCTTTGCCGGCACTGGCGCGACCTATATGGCCTATTTGCTGTCGCAGGCGATCACCGACTACCTGCAACCGGGGACCGCGGACAGTTCGCTGGTCGATGTCGTCTTCCGCAACCGCTTCAATCCCAATCTGCGCGCTGCGTGGTTCAGTTCGGTGATGCAGTTGATGAACAACGTGACGATCCTGATGCTGATCCTGTCCGGCTCCTCGATGATCCGCGAACGCGAACATGGCACCATCGAACATGTCCTGGTGATGCCGGTGCGCCCGCATGAGATCGTGCTGTCCAAGATCCTGGCGACGGGGCTGGTGATCCTGGTCGCCTCGCTGGCCAGTCTGATCCTTGTGGTCGAGGGGGCGATGGGGGTGCCGGTGGCCGGGTCGCTCGGGCTCTATATCTTCGGCGCGGCGATCTATGTCGTGGCGGTGGGCTCGCTGGGCTTGATGCTGGCCAGCTTCACTCACAACATGGGCCAGTTCGGGCTGCTGGTGCTTCCGGTCATCGTCATCCTTCTCCTGCTCTCAGGGGGGCTGACACCGCTTGAGTCCATGCCCGACTGGCTGCGTTTCGTCATGCTTTGGGTCAACCCTTCGGCCCATTTCGCATCCTTCGCGCAATCGGTCCTCTACCGCGGCAGCGGCCTGTCCCTGGTCTATCCGGACCTGTTGGCGATTGTGGCGATGGCGGCTGTTTCGCTGACGCTGGTGCTGTCGCGGTTCCGCAAGATCCTGTCCTGATCCGGACCGAACGGCGCCCGCCGAAAACGCCTGTTGATTGTGCAAACGCCGGGACCGGGAGAAACCAAGCCGCCCAATCATGCCCGGCGCGCCTTGACGGCATCACCGCCCGACTGTACCGACCAGACGGTACAGTAAAAGGCCGCCTCATGTCCCCTGCCCCAGACCGCAACGCCCGCGACCGGATCCTTCAAGCCGCCGAGGCGGTGGCCCTGCGCGAAGGGGCGCGGCACCTGACCCTCGCGGCCGCCGCGAAGGAAGCCGGGGTCAGCAAGGGCGGGGTGCTCTATCACTTCCCGTCCAAGCACGCTCTGCTGGACGGGATGCTGCAGCGGTTCGTCGAAACGGTCGGCACGGAGATCGAAACCCACCGCGCCCGGTTCCGCGACCTTGCCAACCCGACCCTGCGCGCCGTCAACGCGACGATGCGGGCGCGGATGCAGGGGCCGGACAGCGTGCGAATCGCACTGGTCGCTTCGCACGCCGAAAGCCCCTCGACCAACGCCAAGCTGCGCGAGGTGTTTGCCAATCACTGGGAGAGGATCAAGGCCGAGACCGCCGACCCCGAGGGCGCGCTGACCATCTGGTGCGCCATCGAGGGGCTCCAGTTCTTTTCCCTTTTCGACGTCTGGCCTGCCACCGACGAGCAGGCGCCAACCGTCGCCGACCGGATCGAGGCCCTGATTGATGCCCTGCCCGCCGCAACACGGAGCGCATGAATGACCCGTTTCCCCCTGATCCTCGCGCTTGTCTGCCTGGCGCTTCCCTGTTTCGCGGCGCCGCCGCTCTCGGTCGAGATCATCACCGTCGAGAAACGGATGGAAACACGCGAATTCTCGCTGACCGGCGAGATCGTCGCGCGCGACCCGGTCGAGATCTCGTTTCCGACCGGCGGACGCCTGGCCGATGTCCTGGTCGAGGCCGGCGACCGGGTGAGCGCCGGTGCGGTCCTGGCTCGGCTCGACGCGGTGCAACAGGAGCAGGCCCTGCGCGCGGCGCAGGCGGCGCTGGCCAGCGCCGAGGCCGACTATAACCAGGCGAAAGAGGATTTCGACCGGCAGGAAAGCCTGCTGGAGCGCGGCGCGACCACCCGCCTTGCCCGCGATGACGCCGAGGATGCCTTCAGCATCGCCGAGGGCAACCTGGCCCAGGCCCAGGTCCAGTTCGACCTGGCGCGCAAATCGCTGGACGACACGGTTCTGAAGGCCCCCAAAGACGCCACCGTGATCGAGAAACTGGGAGAACCGGGCGAAGTGGTCGGCGCAGCACAGTCGGTGGTTCGCCTCGCCCTGGGCGCTGAACTGGATGCCGTGTTCGATGTGCCCGAGGCACTGCTGATCGAGGCGAGGGATCAGACCGAGGTGCGCCTGGCCCTCCTCGACTACCCGGACACGCAGTTTTCCGGGCAGGGCCGCGAGGTGTCTCCGCTGGTCGATACCGCGCGCGGCACCGTCGCGGTGACGATCTCGGTGTTTGACCCGCCCGAAGTCGCCTCGTTCGGCGACGCGGTGATCGGCACCGTGAGTTGGCAAAGCCTGTCCCAGATCGCGCTGCCACATTCTGTCCTCGCCTCCACCCGCGAAGGACCGGCAGTCTGGGTCGTCGATCCGGAGACGATGGCCGTCTCGCTGCAGCCGATCGAGGTGGCGCGGTTCGAGACCACGCGGATCGTCCTGGCCGGCGGCCTTGAGCCGGGCACCCTGGTGGTCGGTCGCGGGGCTCATCTGCTTTTTCCGGGCCGCGTGGTGCGCCCTGCGGAGGATGTCGAATGAAACATCTGTTGATCCTCGCCCTCGTCGCGGCCTCGCCGACCCTGGCGGAAACCGACGGCGCCGCACCGGCCTCCGCGCCGCGCCCCGTGGTCTCGGAGATCGTGGAATTGCAGCAGGACGGCGCGACCGGCTATGTCGGCACCGTTTCCGCCCGGATCGAGGCGGTCCTGGGCTTTCCCCTGCTGGGCACGGTTGCCGCGCGGCCGGTTGACCGGGGCGACATGGTCACGGCCGGTGAAACGCTCGCCCGGATTGATCCCGAGGACTTCGAGGCCGATCTGCGCGCGGCCCAGGCCGGGATCAACGTCGCCGGGGCACAGTTGCGCTCGGCGCGCAACGCACGCGAGCGTGCCGACGCCTTGTTCGCGCGCTCGGTCGGCAGCCAGACCCGGCTGGAGGATGCCGAGCGGGCCTATACCGCCGCAAAGGCACAAATGGAACAGGCCGAGGCGACACTGGCGCAGGCCAGGGACCGGTTGAAGGACACCGCGTTGATCGCGCCGCATGACGGGGTGATCACCGAGGTTTACGCCGAGCCGGGCACCACCCTGTCGGCCGGGGAACCGGTGCTGCAACTGGCCGCGACCGATCACCTGGAAATTGCGATCGACGTCACTGAGCGCGAGGTCGCCCGGCTCAGCCCCGGCATGCCGTTCGACGTCTCGCTGATCGCGCAACCGGACATCACCGCGCGCGCCACCTTCGACCGAGTCGACCCCGAGGCCGAGCGCAGCACCCGGACCCGCCGCGTGCACCTCAGCCTGATCGCCCCCCCGCCGGAGTTCCGCCTTGGCGCGCTGGTCGGCGTGCGCCCCGCCGAGGACGCGACCTCCGGTGTCAGCCTCCCCTATTCCGCCATCCTGTCGCGCGGGGATGACCCGGCCGTCTGGGTGGTCGATCGCGCGACCGATACCGTCGAACGCCGCGCGGTCACCCTTGGCGCCCGGTTGGGCGACGAGGTTCGGATCGCTGACGGGCTGTCGCCGGGCGAAGAGGTTGTCATCAAGGGGATCCACTCTCTCAAGGACGGGCAGAGCGTCGGCCCGCGGGTGCAGAAATGAACGGTTTCAATCTTTCCGACTGGGCACTTCGCCACCGGTCTTTCGTCTGGTTCCTGATGGTGGTCTCGGTCGTGGCCGGGGCGCTGGCCTACGCCGGCCTTGGCCGCGAAGAGGACCCGAGCTTTTCGATCAAGACGATGATCGTCTCGGCGGCGCTGCCCGGTGCGGATGTCTCCCAGACGCTGACCCAGGTCACCGAGCGGATCGAGAAGAAACTCGCCGATCTGCCGGAACTGGACTATACCCGCTCGATCACGCGGCCGGGCCAATCCATCGTCTATGTCGAGTTGCGCGACAACACCGATGCCGACGAGCTGCCCCGGATCTGGCAGAGCGTCCGCAACATGATGTCGGACATCCGCGGCGACTTCCCGCAGGAGTTCGCCGGGTTCCAGTTCAACGACGATTTCGGCGATGTCTTCGGCAATATCTATGCCTTCACCTCGGACGGGTTCACCCCGCGCGAGGTCCGCGATTACGCCGAGGACGTCCGGCGCGAGGTGCAGCGGCTGGATGATGCCGGCAAGGTCGAGTTGTTCGGCACCCGCGACGAGGTGATCTATCTCGACTTCGACACCGACCGGCTGGCCGCCCTTGGCCTCAACCCGCAGGCGGTTCAGGCCACCCTGGCGGCGCAGAACGCGATCCTGCCCTCGGGCGAGATCGACGCCGGGTCCGAGCGGGTTCTGGTGCGTGTCGGCGGCGCCTTTACCGGGGCCGACAGCCTGGAAGAGATCAACCTGCGTGTGAACGGCCGTTTCTTCCGCCTGTCGGATGTCGCCGATATCCGCCGCGCCTATGTCGATCCGCCCAGCACGGTGTTCCGCTACATGGGACAGGACGCCGTCGGGATGGCGATCGGGATGCGCCAGGGCGCCAACATCCTGGATTTCGGCGAAACGCTGAACGCGCTGATGGAGCGGATCCAGGCCGAGCTACCGGTCGGGATCGAGATCCACCAGGTCGCCGATCAGCCCCACGCGGTGGATGAGGCCGTGGGCCATTTCATCCAGGCGCTGGCCGAGGCGATCCTGATCGTTCTGGCGGTCAGCTTCATCAGCCTCGGGCTGCGCGCCGGGCTGGTGGTGACGCTGGCGGTGCCGCTGGTTCTGGCCATCACCTTTGTCGTCATGCAGGTCTATGGCATCACGCTTCAGCGCATCTCGCTCGGCGCGCTGATCATCGCGCTGGGGCTGCTGGTCGACGACGCGATGATCGCGATCGAGACCATGATCTCGCGGCTGGAACAAGGCGACAGCCTGCGCAAGGCGGCCTCTTACGCCTGGACGTCGATCGCCTTTCCGATGCTCTCGGGCACGCTGGTCACCGTGGCCGGGTTCATCCCGATCGCCTTCAACGACTCGGCGGCCGGGGAATTCACCTTCTCGCTCTTCGTGGTCATCGCGGTGTCATTGGTGGTGTCCTGGATCGTGGCGGTCCTGTTCACGCCACTGATCGGGGTTACCCTGCTGCCCAAGACGATGAAGGCCCACCATGCCGACGGCGGCGCGGTGCGTCGGGCCTTCCGCGCCGCGCTGCGCGGGGCCATGCGCGCGCGCTGGCTCACCATCGGGGTGACGCTGGCGGTCTTCGCCGCCTCGATCTGGGGCATGCGGTTCGTCGAACAACAGTTCTTTCCCAACTCGGACCGCCCCGAACTGCTGATCGACATCACCCTGCCCCGCAACGCCTCGATCAGCGAAACGCGCGCCGAGGTGGAGCGGCTGGACGCCTATCTCGACGGACATGAACACGTGCTGTTCTGGTCCTCCTACGTCGGGCGCAGCGCGCCGCGCTTCATCCTGTCCTACCACGTGATGACACCGGGCCCGAACGTCGGCCAGATCGTGATCCAGACCCCCTCGCTCGAGGCCAGGGACGCCCTGCGGGCCGAGCTTGAGGACCTGGTCAAGACCGCGTTCCCGGGGGTCGACGCCTATGTCAAGCTGCTGGAGATCGGCCCGCCGGTCGGTCGGCCGGTGCAATACCGGGTCAGCGGCCCCGACATCGACCGCCTGCCCGAGCTTGGCCGGCAGCTTGCCGCCATCGTCGCGACCGATCCACGCCTCGATTACATCGTGATGGACTGGAACGAACCGGCACGCGTGGTCAAGGTGAACCTGCTGCAGGACAAGGCCCGGCAGTTGGGCGTCACCTCCAGCGATATCGCCACCGCGCTCTACCAGATCTATGACGGCGGACAGGTGACCGAGTTGCGCGACTCCAAGTACCTCGTCGACATCCTCGCGCGCGGCGACGCGGAGTCCCGCAGTTCGATCGAAAGCATCGAGAGCCTGCAGATCGGCACCACCTCCGGGGTCACGATCCCGCTGCGGGCGGTGGCCACCTTCGAGTTCTTCACCGAACAGCCCGAGGTGCACCAGCGGGACCGGGTGCCGCGGATCACGGTCGAAGCCGCCGTCGTTACCCACGATCAGGCCGCGACCGTGGTGGCGGCGCTGTCCGACAAGATCGCGGCCTTCGAGGCCTCGCTGCCGCCGGGATATGCGGTCGACCTGGGCGGTTCGGTCGAGGAAAGCGCGGCCAGCCAGGGTCCGATCGCGGCGGTCGTGCCGATCATGCTTCTGGTCATGCTGACCCTGATCATGATCCAGATGCAGGGGTTCCGGCTGACCTTCATCGTGCTCTGCGCCGCGCCCCTCGGGCTGATCGGCGTGGTCGCGGCGCTAGTGCCCTCTGGCGCACCGCTCGGCTTCGTCGCGATCCTCGGCGTGCTGGCACTGGCCGGTATCCTGATCCGCAACTCGATCATCTTGGTCAGCGAGATCGAGGTCCTGCGCGCCGACGGGATGCCGCCCTGGCAGGCGGTCTACCAGGCCAGCGACAGCCGCGCCCGGCCGATCCTGTTGACGGCGGCGGCGGCCAGCTTTGCGCTGATCCCGATCTCGCGCCAGATCTTCTGGGGGCCGATGGCCTATGCGATGATGGGGGGGATCGTCGCCGGCACTCTGATCACCCTGCTGTTCGTCCCGGCGCTCTACCTCGCCGTGTTCGGGGTGAAGGACACCGGGCCGGCGGATTGATCGCCGAGCACGCGCGGGACCGGCCCGGGTCGGAATTTGGGGGAACTCGGACTTCGCTGATGGTCGATCAGATTGGCGGCGTCTCTGTGCGGGCGGTCATGACCGCGCATACGCAGACCACCTGGGCCCTGATGCAGGGGCACAGGAGGCAGAGATGGCCAAGCGGTTCATTCCAGAGTGAAAACAGGCACCGCGACCGCCCCTTGCAGGCCGCCGCGGTGCCGGGAAATCACCCTCAGAGCGCGGCGTTGAACAGCGCGGTGAGGTTTTCCGTGGTCAGCTCGACCGGGTTGCCGCCGCAGGACGGATCGGTGAGCGCATCCTTGACCAGCGCCGGGATGCTCTCGCCTGTCACCCCCAGGTCGGAAAGCTTGCGCGGGATGCCGAGGCTGTCGTTGAACGTCTGAACAAAGGCACGGAACCCGTCGAAACCGCCCTCGATCCCCAGGTAGGCCGCCGCGCTGTCGAAGCGCGCCGCGATGACCGGGGCGTTGAGGTCCAGAACGGCGGGCATGCAGACCGCGTTGGTGGTGCCGTGGTGGGTGTTGAAATGCGCGCCGATCGGGTGGCTCATGGCGTGGATGGCGCCCAGCCCCTTCTGGAACGCGGTGGCCCCCATCGCCGCCGCGCTCATCATGTTGGCGCGGGCCTCGAGATCGGCGCCATCGGCATAGGCGCGCGGCAGGTACTCCTTGACCAGCCGCATCCCCTCGAGCGCGATACCCTGGCTCATCGGATGGTAATGCGGGCTGGAGAAGGCCTCGACGCAATGGGCAAAGGCATCCAGCCCGGTGCCGGCGGTGATCGCCTTCGGCATCCCCACGGTCAGCTCGGGATCGCAGATCACCACGCTGGGCAGCACCTTGGGGTGGAAGATGATCTTTTTCGCGTGGGTCTCGGAATTGGTGATGACACTGGCGCGGCCCACCTCCGAGCCGGTGCCGGCGGTGGTCGGCACGGCGATGATCGGTGCGATCACATCGGCGTCGGCACGGGTCCACCAATCGCCGATATCCTCGAAATCCCACACCGGGCGGGTCTGGCCCGCCATGAAGGCGACCATTTTCCCTAGGTCGAGGCCGGAGCCGCCGCCAAAGGCGATCACGCCATCATGACCGCCGGCGTTATAGGCCGCCACACCCGCCATGAGGTTCTTTTCGTTCGGGTTCGGATCGACCTCGGCAAAGAGGCCACGGCCCAGACCGGCGGCCTCTATCACGTCGAGCGTGGATTGCGTCACCGGCAGCGCGGCAAGGCCACGGTCGGTCACCAAGAGCGGCTTGGTGATGCCCGCCGCCGCGCAGGCCTCGGGCAGTTCCTTGATACGCCCGGCACCGAACCGGATCGCGGTCGGATAGGACCAGTTTCCAACGAGAGACATTTTCTCACCTTTTCTCAGAGGGGCGCCCGCCCCCGCATCGGCACGAACGGGCGTGGCAGGATCAGCCGGTCACCTTTTTCAGGTGATAGGATTTCGGACGGGTCAGGTTGTGATAGCCGATCACCGAAAGCCCGCCGCCGCGCCCGGTCTGCTTGCAGCCGGTCCAGCACAACCCGGGATCGAGGTAATCGGCGCGGTTCATGAAGACGGTGCCGGTCTCGATCCGGTCGCCGACGCGTTCGGCGCGCTCCAGGTCGCGGGTCCAGAGGCTGGCGGTCAGGCCGAAGTCGCTGTCGTTCATCAACGCCAGCGCCTCTTCGTCGTCCTTGACCGGCATGATGCCGACCACGGGACCAAAGCTTTCCTCGCGCATCACCCGCATGTCATGGGTGACATTGGTCAGGATCTGCGGCGTGAGATAGGTGCCGCCGTCATCCCCGGCCATGGTGTCGATATGGGCCTTGGCGCCGGCCGCCACCGCCTCGTCGATCTGGGCGCGGACCTGTTGCGCAAAACGGGCATTGGCCATCGGTCCGATCGTGGTTTCCGGGTCGAGCGGATCGCCCAGCGTATAGCCGTTGACGATGGCGACCGCCTTTTCGAGGAAGGCGTCGAACAGGCTTTCGTGGACATAGATCCGCTCGATGCCGCAGCAGCATTGGCCCGAGTTGAACATCGCCCCGTCGATCAGGGTTTCGACCGCTGCGTCCAGGTCGGCGTCCTCCATCACGTAACCCGGATCCTTGCCGCCCAACTCCAGCCCGACACCGGTAAAGGTGCCCGCCGCCGCGCGTTCCATCGCCTTGCCGCCACCGACCGAGCCGGTGAAGTTGACGAAATCAAAGGCACGTCCCGCGATCAGGTCCGCGGTGGTGTCATGGTCGAGAAAGACGTTCTGGAATACCTCCTCGGGCACCCCGACGGAGTGGAAGGCCTGGGCCATCCGCTCGCCCACCAGCAGGGTCTGCGTGGCGTGTTTCAGCATCACGGTGTTGCCCGCGATCAGCGCCGGCGCCACCGTGTTGATCGCGGTCATGTAGGGATAGTTCCACGGCGCGATCACCAGCACCACGCCCAGCGGCACGCGGCGGATGTAACGTTTGAAGGTCTCGTCCTCGCCCACGTCGATATTGGCCAGCGCCTCGCGCGCGATCGAGGCCATGTGGGTGGCGCGCTCCTCGAAGCCGCCGAACTCGCCGCCATAGCGGATCGGGCGGCCCATCATCCGCGCCAGTTCCGGCACGATCTGGTCGTTCATGTCGCCGACGGCGGCGACGCCGGCCATCACCAGGTCGATCCGCTCTTGCAGCGGGCGGGCCGCCCAGGCGGCTTGCGCCGCACGGGCACGGGCGGCGGCGGCGCGCGCGGCGTCGGGGCCGAGCGTTTCGCGTGTCGCAAAGACCGATCCGTCGATCGGCGAGATGCAGGTCAGGGTTTGGGTCATGTCAGTCCTCAGGCCAGTTCGAACCCGCGCGTCACCTCGTAATCGGTGACCACGCGATTGAATTCCTCGATCTCCCACTCGGCGGCGCGGGCGTAATGCTCGATCACGTCGTCGCCCATCGCCGCGCGCAGCATGTCCGACGCCAGCAGCGCCGCGCGCGCATCGCGCAGGGTATGCGGGATATGGGCGCTTTCGCCCTCATAGGCATCGCCCTTGAACGGCGGCTCCAGCTCCAGCCCCTCTTCGACGCCCTTGATCCCGGCCGCCAGCAGCGCCGCCATCGCCAGATAGGGGTTGATGTCCGATCCGCCGACCCGGCACTCGATCCGCACCGCCTTGCTGCCATCGCCGCACAGGCGGTAGCCCGCGGTGCGGTTGTCGATGGACCAAATGATGCGGGTCGGCGCAAAGCTGCCCTTCTGGAACCGCTTGTAGCTGTTGATGTAGGGGGCAAGGAAATAGGTATAGTCGGCGGCGTATTTCAGCAGGCCGGCGACATAGCTTTTCATCAGCGCCGACATCCCCAGCTCATCCTCGGGGTCGTAGAAGGCCGGCTTGCCATCCTTCCACAGCGACTGGTGCACGTGGCTGGACGAGCCGACCTTGTCGGCGCTCCATTTCGGCAGGAAGGTCACCGCGCGGCCCTGCTGCCAGGCGATCTCCTTGGTCGCGTGCTTGGCGATGGTGTGGTAATCCGCCGTGTTCAGCGCCGGGGCATATTTTATGTTGAGCTCTTCCTGCCCGGTCTCGGCCTCGCCCTTGGTGTTTTCCACCGGGATGCCGGCATCCCACAGGTGGTTGCGCAGCGGGCGCATCACGTGCTCTTCCTTGGTGGTCTGCAGGATGTGGTAATCCTCGTTCACGCCCGACAGCGGGGCCAGCTCGCGGTAGCCCTCCTTGCGCAGCTCATCAAAGCTTTTTTCGAACAGGAAGAACTCCAGCTCCGTCGCCATCATGGCGTCGAACCCCATCGCCTCCAGCCGTTTGAGCTGTTTCTTCAGGATCGCGCGGGGCGAATGGGGGATGTCCTGATGGGTGTGGTGGTCGAGCACGTCACACAGCACCATCACCGTGCCCTCGAGCCAGGGCATCGGGCGCAGGGTGGAAAGATCCGGCTTCATCACGTAATCGCCGTAGCCCGCGCTCCAGGAGGTCGAGGCATAGCCTTCGGGCGTGGCCATCGCCAGGTCGGTGGCCAGCAGGTAGTTGCAGCAATGGGTCTCTTCCCAGGCGCTGGCGATGAAATGCTTGGCATGGAACCGTTTGCCCAGCAGCCGTCCCTGCATGTCAACCAGGCAAGCCAGGACCGTGTCCACCTCGCCGGCCTCGACGCGGGCCTTCAGATCCTCGAAACTCAGTGTACCAGACATCGGCGGCTATCCTGTTCTCAATTGGGGGACCCCGGCGTTGCCGCCAGGGTCCGTTTCGTCACCTGTGGTCGTCTCAGCCGTAGCGATAGGGGCGCCCGGCCTTCTGCATGTCCGCGTTGTACTTCTTGAAGATCTCGACGACCTTGGCCTTTGTCGCGGACTCGGCCGCGATTTCGTCCCAGAAGGTATGCGCGGCGGCCTCGACCTGGTCCCATTCGCTGTCGGGAATCGAGGTCAGTTGCATCTTGGAGCCGTCGACCCGCAGCGAAGCCTCGCCGCCCCAGTACCACCACTGGCGGTAGTAGTGCGACTGCTCCATGCAGGTGGCCAGAAGCAGTTGCAGATCCTCGGGCAGTTCCTCCCAGCGACCCATGTTCGCAAAGAAGTGGCCGATCCAGGCCCCCGAGATGTTGTTGGTGAGGAAGTAGTTTGTCACATCGGCCCAGCCCACCGTGTAATCCTCGGTGATGCCCGACCAGGCAATGCCGTCCAGCTCGCCGGTCTGCACGGCAACCTCGATGTCTTCCCACGGCAGGGTGACCGGGACCACGCCGAACTGCGACAGGAAGCGGCCGGCGGTCGGGAAGGTAAAGACGCGCTTGCCCTTGAGGTCGGCCAGGCTGTTGATCGGGTCCTTGGTGGCAAAGTGGCACGGATCCCAGGACCCGGCCGAGATGTGCTTGACCCCGACCTTGGCGTATTCCTCGCCCCAGATCTCGTTCAGGCCGTACTGGTTGAACAGCACCGGCACGTCGAGCGAGTAGCGCGAGGCAAAGGGGAAGTAGCCGCCGAACACGGTGACCTCGGTGGGCGAGGCCATCGAATCGTCGTCCGACTGCACCGCGTCGATGGTGCCGCGCTGCATGGCGCGGAACAGCTCGCCGGTGGGCACGAGCTGATCGGCATAGTAAAGCTCGATCTGCATGCGGTCGCCGGCGATCTTGTTGAAGGTGTCGATCGCGGGTTTCACCACGTGCTCGGCCAGCGCGGCACCGGCATAGGTCTGCATCCGCCACTTGATGGTGGATTGCGCCAGGGCCGGGGTGGCCAGCGGCGCGGCGGCTACGCCCACGCCGGCGGTTTTCAGGAACTTGCGTCTTGTGGTCATTGTCGTTTCTCCTTGGTGGATCTCTTGGCCCCCTGTCGAGGCTCTTCTCTCTGGTTACTTTGCATAAACCGTTTCGGGCAGCCAAAGGGCGATTTCGGGAAAGACCATCACCAGCATCAGCGCGACCACCATGACCAGCGCGAAGGGGATGATCGAGACATAGATGTCGCGCAGCCCGATCTCGGGTGGGGCCATGGCGCGCATCAGGAACAGGTTATAACCGAACGGCGGGGTCATGTAGGCGATCTGCGTTGTGATGGTATAGAGGACACCATACCAGATCAGATCAAAGCCCAGCGCGTCCACCAGCGGCACGTAGAGCGGCGCCACGATCACAAGCATCGCAGTGTCGTCCAGGAAGGTGCCCATGACGATGAAGCTGAGCTGCATCAGGATCAGGATCATCCATGGCGAAAGTCCCAGCTGCTCGGTGAACAGATCCTCGATCGCCTTGACCGCGCCCAACCCGTCGAACACAGCTCCGAACCCCAGCGCGGCAAGGATGATCCACATGAACATGCAGGAGATCGCCAGGGTTTCGCGCACCGAGGTCTCGAACACGTCCTTGGTCATCCGGCCCTTGAGCACGGCGGCGACAAAGGCCGCCATTGCCCCGATGGCCGAGCTTTCCACCAGCGAGGTCCAGCCTTTGACGAAGGGCACCATCATCACCGCGAAGATCACCAGCGGCAGGATGCCCGCGCGCAGCAGTCGCAGCTTCTCGGCGGTGGAGACGTTGCGCTCCTCCTCCGAGAGGGCCGGGCCAAGCTCGGGTTGCACCCGGCAGCGGATGTAGATGTAGAGGATGAACATCCCGGCCATCATCAGCCCCGGAAGCACCCCCGCGAGCCACAGCTGCCCGACCGGCTGGCGCGCGATCATCGCGTAGAGCACCAGCACCACCGAGGGCGGCACCAGGATCCCGAGCGAGGAGCCCGCCTGGATCACCCCGGTGACCATGATCTTGTCATAGCGCCGCTTCAGCAGTTCCGGCAGCGCGATGGTCGACCCGATCGCCATACCCGCCACGCTCAGCCCGTTCATCGCCGAGATCAGCACCATCAGCCCGATGGTCCCGATCGCCAGCCCGCCCCTGACCGGCCCCATCCAGACATGGAACATCTTGTACAGATCGTCGGCGATCTTGGATTCCGACAGCACGTAGCCCATGAAGATGAACATCGGCAGGGTCAGAAGCGGATACCATTTCATCAGCTTCATCGCCGCCGCGAACGGGATCTCGACCCCGCCGGTCCCCCACAGCAGCAGCGCCGACGCGGCACCGACGAACCCGATGGCCCCGAACACGCGCTGGCCGGTCATCAGCATCAGCATCATCGAGCTGAACATCAGCAGGGCAATCATTTCATAGGGCATCAGATTTCTTCCCCGCGGATGATCGCGATGTCGCGGAACAGTTCGGCCAGGCTCTGCAAGAGCATCAGCGTGACGCCAATGCACAGCAGCGTCTTGACCGGCCACAGATGCGGCCGCCAGGCGGTCGGGCTGCGTTCGAGAAATCCCAGTTTTTCACCTGCCGCATCGAAGCCGCCGGTCACAAGCGTTTTCAGCAGATCCCAGAAAAAGGCAAAGGGCTCCATCCCGAAATAACCCAGCGAATAGGCGGTGGACCCCACCGCGCCATAGAGCAGGATGCCGAGATATCCCATCAGGAACAGCACGGTGAAACTGTCAAACCAGGCCTTGGTCCGGGTCGACCAACCGCCATAGAACAGGTCCATCCGCACGTTGGAGCCGAGCTGCAGTGAATAGGGTCCGCCAAGCACGTAATAGGCGACCATAACGAATTGCGCGGTTTCCAGCGTCCAGAGCGAGGGGGTGAACACCGCCTTGGAGACCGAGGACCACAGCAGAACGCCCACCAGCACGAAGATCAGGTACATCGCGACGCGCCCGATGAACCGGTTGAGGCGGTCGATGGCGCGGACATAGCCGCGAATGGCTCTAGGCATGGGCCGTCTTCCCGCCCGGCGAGGCCAGCGCATCGAGCGCCGGAGCGATCAGCGCCATCAGGTCCTCGACCATCGCCGCGACGGCGGATGCGTCGGCGATGAGGTCGTTGCGCAGCTCGATCATCACGTTGGGCAACCCGTTGGCGATGCCATGCAGCTTGAGCGAATGGGTCACCCCATCTTCGGGGCCATAAGGATCGTTGCGGGCAATGCGCCGGTTCGGCAGCGTTGACGCCCGCTCCAGCATCGCGTCGGCCAAGCGGCTTTCGGTATCGTGCAGGATGCCGATCTCGGTCTCGCGCGGCTGACCGTAATAGACCGGGGTAAAGCTGTGAACGGTGATCAGCACGGTCGGAAGGTTGCGGGCGCGACGGTCGGCAATCGCGGCGGAAACCGCTGCGCAGAACGGCCGATAGACGGTTTCGACCCGCTCGGCGCGCGCCTCGGGGGCCAGGTCGCGATTGCCGGGCACCTCGACCAGCTCGGATTTTTCCGGCGTCGCGCTGGCGGCCTCGGGCGGACGGTTGCAGTCGTAGACCAGCCGCGACACCCTGCCGGCGACCAAGGGCGCGTCAAGCGCCCGGGACAGCGCCAACGCCACATCCCGCGCGCCGGGATCCCAAGCCGCATGGCTGTCGCGCGCCCTGGCAGAAAGGCCCAGCCCATCGTATCGTGCCGGTATGTGATTGGCCGCGTGTTCGCACAGCAAAAGCGCCGGCCCGGCCCCCTGCGGATTGATCAGTTCGACGGTGTCCATTTCGGCGTCCGACCTGCCCTCGGGCATATGCGATCCCCCATGTTTGGAAAAATCTTTTCACATTGGCGGACTATGTGTCAATATATCTCCAATGACAGACGTCGGGGAAATCGTCCGCTGCATCATGCGGTGGGTCGCCTGCCCGAGTTTCAAGCAGGAGGCACAGCCCGACCGGTGACCAAACCCGCCCCGACCGTCCGCGAACTGATCCGTCAGCATTATTCCGAACTGACCCAGTCAGAGCGCAAGTTCGCCCAGGCCCTGCTGGCAAATTACCCGGCGGCCGGGCTGGCCTCGATCACCATCGTCGCCTCCAGCGCCGAGGTCTCGACGCCCACGGTCGCGCGCATGGTGCAGAAACTGGGGTACAAGGGCTATCCGCAATTTCACCAGGCGTTGCGGACCGAGTTGGAGGCCAAGGGCTCCGGTCCCACCAAGCGACGCGAGAAATGGGCCGCCGAAGCCCCCGAATCGCACCTGCTGAACCGGTTCGCCCAGACCGTGACCGGCAATATCGAACAGACCTTTTCCAACATCGACACCGAGGCCTTCGAATCCGCGGTCCGGCAACTGGCCGATACCGAGCACCAATTGTACGTGGTCGGCGGGCGCATCACCCGCGCGCTGGCCGACTACGCCTTTACCCACTTCCAGGCGGTGCGACCCAAGGTGACCTACATGACCGCCTCCTCGGCGACCTGGCCGCATTACGTGCTGGACATGGAAAAGGGCGATACGCTGCTGCTGTTCGACGTGCGTCGCTACGAGGCCAACCTCGAACGGCTCGCTGAACTGGCCGCCGAGCGGGGCGTCAAGCTGATCCTGATCACTGATCAATGGTCCAGCCCGATCGCGCGGGTGGCGCATTACAGCTTCAACTGCTGGGTCGAGATCCCCTCGGCCTGGGATTCGAACACCTCGACGATGATGCTGCTCGAGGCGCTGATCGCCGCAACCCAGGAAAGCTGCTGGCCCGAGACCCGCGATCGCTACGAACGGCTTGACGCGCTGTTCGACCTGACCCGGCTGTTCCGGTAAGGGGCGCCCCCTAGCCCCCGATCACGAAGGCAAAGACCAACACCCAGCCGGAGAGCAGCGCCCCGACCGTCAGCGCGTAGCCTCCGTTCCAACGCAGCCCGACATGCGTGGCGCTCACCTGCCCGAACGAGCCGATCATCAGGGTCGTCGCGGTAAAGGGCGAGGTGGCGCCGCCCATCGCCCAGCCGGCGGCGATCGCCGTCACCACGGCTGCCGGTGTCACCCCCATCGACGCCGCCTCCGGGATCAGCGGCGCCAGCAGGGTGACCGTCAGGATCGGGTTCATGCCGAGCTGGCCCAGCACCGGGATGATCCAGACCAGCAGCACCAGCACCACCCATCCCGGCAGCAACGCCGGATCGAGCCCCGACCGCAGCACCAGCGGCAGCAGCAGTGGCGCGCCAATGGTCCCGATATAGCCCGCCATCATCAACAGCGTGATCTCGCCGCGATAACCGGGCAGGTCGGTCACGAGGTAGTCACGCAGACGCTTGCCGAGCGAGAAATCAAGCCCCCCTCCCCCATGCTGCAGGATCGCCCAGGCCAGCGCGATCGCCGGCACCACCACCATGACCACCCCGACGACCCGGATGCCGGTCAGCATGTGCAGCCCGCCGACGGTCAGGCCGAACAGCACCAGCAGCAGCACCAGCGGCGAGATCGCCATCCAGGACCCGGCGCCGCGCGCCCCCGCTCGCGGCGGCAGCGTCAGCCTCGGCTTGAAGAGGGTGTCGAGCGCCCAGCCGGTGCCGGACAGGATCGCCGCCGTGACCAGCCCGGGCGCGACCGCATCAGCCCAGCGCGCGCCGGGGATCAACGCGGTGGTGATCGCCATGGCGAAGGCCAGCGGCGACCACGGCAGCGAGGAGACGAACCCGCGCTGGATCGCCAGCAGCATGCGCCGGCGACGGTGGCCGCGGATCACCGGATCGGCCTCGGCGGCGGCGCTGGTGGTGGCCAGGCTTCCCAGCAGGGTGATGGCGCCGTAATTCAACAGCAGCGCGAACAGAAGCCCGCCCAGGGTCAGCGCGCCATAGCGCCGCCCCGGCGGCTGGCTGGCAAGGAAGCGCCCGGCGCGACCGATGGCGGGCGAGGTTTCCGCGACGTTGCGCAGCGTCGAAAGCGCGGTGAAAAAGGCGCCGATGAATCCCGCCGAGTAAAGACCCCGCAACGCCACCGCCTGCCAACCAGTTCCGGTGAGCGCCAACGCCAGGGTCAGGGCTGCCCCTACCGCCACGAATGCGCGGCGTGAGGACCGCACGCGCGGGGTCAGCAGGGCCACGACCGCCAGCACCAGCCATGGCACCGGCGCCGAGGCCCAGTCAGCGCCCCATTCGGCGCAGGCAACAAGGCCGGTCAGAACGACCAGCAGGCAGGAGGTGATCCAGTTCAGGGGGGAGTGTGGCATCGGGCGGGCATCCTCGCAGCCCGAATTCCGGGCCTGTCGACCCCTCCGGCCTACTCCAACACCGAAGCTGCGGCAAGTCGGCGACGGGAACCGCCGGTCAGGACACCGGTTCGCGCACCTGCGCCGCCGCCTCGATCACCACCGGGTCGAGCCCCGCGCCGCCGCCGGCGACGTGGTCCAGCAGTTGCCGACGCATGCGCGGATCCCAGAAATCGTTGAGGTGGGCTGCCACCTTGCCGGCCTTGTCCGCCTCCGGCTGGGTGTTGAAGAACGTGGCGATCTGGTTGGCCATGTAGATCATCTTGTCAGGCGACATCGGAGGCTCCGGTCAGGATACGGTCGGGATGGGCATAAAGGTCAAAGGCACCACTGCGGGCAAAGGCGGCGAGGGTCACGCCCGCGCCCTCGGCCAGCCGCACCGCATGGGCGGTCGGGGCCGACACGGCGACCAGCACCGGACAGCCGGCGATGGCGCATTTCTGCACCAGTTCGACCGAAATGCGGCTGGTCATGACGATGGCGCCCTGCCCCGGGTCGATCCCCTGGCGGGCCATGGCACCGATCAGCTTGTCGAGCGCGTTGTGCCGCCCGACATCCTCGCGCGCCAGCACGATGCCCGCGCCGGGGCGCAGGAACCCGGCGGCATGCACCGCCTGGGTCTGGTCGTGCAGCGGCTGATGTGCGCGCAGCGCATCGGCAGCCCGCGCCAGATCCGATTGGGCAATCTGCACCGCGCTGGAGACCCGGGGCAGCGGCCGGATCGCCTGGTCGAGGCTGTCGATCCCGCACAACCCGCAGCCCACAGGCCCGGCCATGGTGCGGCGGCGGGCTTTCATCGCCTCGGCCCGCTCGGGTGCCAGCCAGAAGCGCACCTCGGTTCCCGCTTCGTGCTCGACGATCTCGGGGCCCTCGAGCTGGCCCGGATGCGCGACGATCCCCTCGCTCAGCGAGAAGCCCAGCGCGAAATCCTCCAGGTCGGCGGGGCTGGCCATCATCACCGCCTGGGTGCTGCCGTCATAGACCAGCGCGACCGGCCATTCCTCGGGCAGGGTCCGGCTGACGCCACGCGGGCCGTCCTGGCGCACCGCGAGGCCCGGCAGGCTCTGGGCGGGGCGGCGGGCCATGGTCATTCCGCCGCCGGCAGGATGCGGCGCGACCGCGCGGCCTGCGCGGCATAGCTCTCCTGCCATTCGGTCGGCCCGTTCGAGGCGCTGACCTGCACCGCCGTCACCTTGTACTCGGGACAGTTGGTGGCCCAGTCGCTGAAATCGGTGGTGATCACGTTGGCCTGGGTGTCGGGGTGGTGGAAGGTGGTATAGACCACGCCGGGGCTGACCCGGTCGGTGATCTTCGCCCGCAGCGCGGTATCGCCGGACCGGCTGGCCAGCTTGACCCAGTCGCCGTCCTCGATGCCGCGCACCTCGGCGTCATGCGGGTGGATTTCCAGCACGTCCTGATCATGCCACACCACGTTGTCGGTGCGCCGGGTCTGGGCGCCGACGTTGTACTGCGACAGGATGCGACCGGTGGTCAGCAACAGTGGGAACCGCGGGCCGGTCTTTTCATCCGTGGCCACGTACTCGGTGACGATGAACCGCCCCTTGCCGCGCACGAACCCGTCCACATGCATCAGCGGCGTGCCGTCCGGGTGCGCCTCGTTGCAGGGCCATTGCACGCTGCCCTTCTCTTCCAGCATCTCATAGCTGACGTTGGCGAAACTGGGTGTCGTCGCCGCGATCTCGTCCATGATCTGGCCTGGGTGGGTATAGTGCCAATTCGCCCCCATCGCGTTGGCCAGCAACTGGGTCACCTCCCAGTCGGCATAGCCGTTACGCGGCGCCATCACCCGGCGCACGCGGTTGATCCGACGCTCGGCATTGGTGAAGGTGCCGTCCTTTTCCAGGAAGGTCGAACCGGGCAGGAAGACGTGGGCGTAATTCGCCGTCTCGTTCAGGAACAGGTCATGCACGATGACACAGTCCATCGCGGCAAGGCCGGCGGCAACATGCTTGGTGTCCGGGTCCGATTGCAGGATGTCCTCGCCCTGACAATACAGCCCCTTGAAGGTGCCGTCGACGGCGGCGTCCAGCATGTTGTTGATGCGCAGCCCCGGTTCAGGGTCCAGCTCCACGCCCCAGGCCCCTTCGAAGACGGCGCGCACGTCGTCGTTCTTGAGGTGGCGATAGCCGGGCAGTTCATGCGGGAACGACCCCATGTCGCAGGACCCCTGCACGTTGTTCTGGCCCCGCAGCGGGTTCACGCCGACCCCCTCGCGCCCGACGTTACCGGTCAGCATGGCAAGGTTGGCGATGCCGATCACCGTGGTCGAGCCCTGGCTGTGCTCGGTCACGCCCAGCCCGTAATAAATCGCACCGTTGCCCCCCGTCGCGAACAGGCGGGCGGCGGCGCGCAGCTCGTCCGCCGGTACCCCGGTCAACATCTCGGTCGCCTCGGGGCTGTGGCGCGCATCCGAGATGAACTCGGCATAGCTCTGGAACTCGTCCCAGTCGCAGCGCTCGCGGATATAGGCCTCGTCCATCAACCCCTCGGTGACGATGACATGCGCCAGCGCCGAGACCACCGCCACGTTGGTGCCGGGCCGCAGGGCAAGGTGATGCGCGGCCTCGACATGGGCCGATTTCACCAGGTCGATGCGGCGCGGGTCGATCACGATCAGCTTGGCGCCCTGGCGCAGCCGCTTTTTCAACCGGCTGCCGAACACCGGGTGCGCGTCGGTCGGGTTGGCGCCGATCACGATCACCACGTCGGTCTTTTCGACACTATCGAAATCCTGGGTGCCGGCCGAGGTGCCGAAGGTCTGGCCAAGGCCGTAACCGGTGGGCGAATGGCAGACCCGGGCGCAGGTGTCGGTGTTGTTGTTGTGGAACACCGCGCGGGCCAGTTTCTGCACCAGGTAGGTTTCCTCGTTGGTGCAGCGGCTCGAGGTGATCACCCCGATGGCGCGGCGGCCGTGGGTTTCCTGCAACGCGCGCATCTTGGTCGCGGCAAAGCCCAGCGCCTCGTCCCAGCTCACCTCGCGCCAGGGTTCGTCGATGTGATCGCGGATCATCGGGTTCAGGACCCGGTCCTTGTGATTGGCATAACCATAGGCGAACCGCCCCTTGACGCAGCTGTGCCCACGGTTGGCCTGGCCGTGCTTGTAGGGAACCATGCGGACCAGCTGATCGCCGTTCAGCTCGGCCTTGAACGAACAACCGACGCCGCAATAGGCGCATGTGGTGATGACCGAGCGTTCCGGCGTACCCAGCTCGATCACCGATTTTTCCTGCAGGGTGGCGGTCGGGCAGGCCTGCACGCAGGCGCCGCAGCTGACGCAATCGGACGACAGGAAATCGTCGCCCGCCATGCCCGGCGAAACCCGGCTGTCGAAACCGCGTCCTTGAATCGTCAGCGCGAAGGTGCCTTGCACCTCTTCGCAAGCGCGCACGCAGCGCGAGCAGACGATGCACTTGGACGGGTCATAGGTGAAATAGGGGTTGCTCTCGTCCTTGGGCAGCCACTCGACGTTGGCCTGCCCGCTGGTGTCGCGCGGCTCGAAATGGTTGGCCAGCGGCGCCTGCTCCGGCGCCTGGTAGCGCACGTCGCGCAAACCGACCATGCCGGCCATGTCCTGCAACTCGCAATCGCCGTTGGCGGCGCAGGTCAGGCAGTCGAGCGGGTGGTCGGAGATATACAGCTCCATCACCCCCTTGCGGATCTTGCGGACCTTGCTGGACTGGGTGTGCACCACCATGCCCGAATGCACCGGCGTGGTGCAGGAGGCCGGCGTGCCGCGCCGCCCCTCGATTTCGACCACGCAGAGCCGGCAGGAGCCGAAGGCGTCAAGGCTGTCGGTGGCGCAGAGCTTGGGCACCGGGATGCCGGCCATCGCGCTGGCGCGCATCACGCTGGTGCCCTCGGGCACCGTGACCTCGACCCCGTCGATGGTCAGCGTGACCGGCCGGCCCGTTTTCGCGGGCGTGCCCATGTCGCGGTCGTCGTCCCAAGGGATGATGAAATCTTTCATGACGTGACCTCCTTGGCGGAGCGGGAATAAGACATATCGGGTTGCGCACCATACGGGCCGAGGGGCCCGGCTGCGTGATGCATGTTATCACGCCCGCTCATTCCGCCGCCTCCTTCGCCGTGGCGAAATCGTCGGGGAACAGCGTCAGCGCCGACATCACCGGATAGGGGGTGAACCCGCCCAGCGCACAGAGCGAGCCCTCCTTCATCGTCTCGCACAGGTCGGTCAGAAGCGGCACCGCATCGGCGTCGCCCTGCGCGATGCGGTCGATGGTCTCGACCCCGCGCACCGCGCCGATGCGGCAGGGCGTGCACTTGCCACAGCTTTCCACCGCGCAGAATTCCATCGCGAACCGGGCCATCTTCAGCATGTCGACGGTCTCGTCGAACACCACGATCCCGGCGTGCCCGATCAGCCCGCCGGCGCCGTCGAACTCCTCGTAGCTGAACCGCGTGTCGAATTGCTCTGGCGCGAAATAGGCCCCCAGCGGGCCGCCCACCTGCACCGCCTTGACCGGGCGGCCGCTGGCGGTACCGCCGGCAATGTCATTGACCAACTCGCCCAGCGGCATGCCGAAGGCGGTCTCGTACAACCCGCCGTATTTCACGTTTCCGGCGATCTGGATCGGCATGGTGCCCTTGGACCGGCCCAGCCCGAAACCGGCATAGAACCCGGCGCCCTTCTCGAAGATCACCGGCACGGTGGCCAGCGACAGCACGTTGTTGACCACCGTGGGTTGGCCAAAGGCCCCTTCGAGCGCCGGCAGCGGCGGCTTGGCGCGCACCACCCCGCGCTTGCCCTCGAGCGAGTTCAACAGCGAGGTCTCCTCGCCGCAGACATAGGCCCCGGCCCCGACCCGGACCTCCATGTCAAACCCCTTGCCCGAACCCAGCACATCGGCGCCCAGGACCCCGGCCGCGCGGGCGATCTCGATCGCTTCTTCCATCACCGCGATCGCGTCGGGGTATTCCGAGCGCAGGTAGACGAACCCCTTTGTCGCCCCGGTTCCGAGGCCGGCAATCGCCATCCCCTCGATCAGGCAGAACGGGTCGCCCTCGATGATCATGCGGTCGGCAAAGGTGCCGCTGTCGCCCTCGTCGGCATTGCAGACGATGTACTTGCGCGCCGATTTGGCCAGCCGCACGGTGTCCCACTTGATCCCGGTGGGAAAGCCCGCACCGCCGCGACCGCGCAGCCCCGACAGCTTGATCTCGTCAACGATCGCCTCGGCACTCATGCCCAGTGCGCGGCGCAGGCCGGCCAGACCACCCAGCGCCTCGTAGTCGACCAGGCTCAGCGGATCGGTCACGCCGCATCGGGCAAAGGTCAGACGGGTCTGGCGCGCGAAGAACGGGATCTCCTCGACACGGCCCAGCCCCGGGAGCGTGCCGTCAAGCAGCGCCGGCGCATCCCCCGGCGCGACCGGGCCGAACCCCTCGCGCCCCTCACCCCGGTCGATCTCGACCAGCGGTTCCAGCCAGATCATGCCGCGGGTGCCGGTGCGGATCAGGTCGATTTCCAGTCCGCGCCTGTCGGCCTCGGCCCGGATGGCGGCGGCGATGTCATCGGCGCCCAGCGCCTTGGCCGCGCTGTCGCGGGGAACGTAGATCTTCATGCGCCCGCCTCCGTCAAAATCTCGTCCATCCGCGCGCTGTCGACGCGGCCCACGACCCGGCCATCGACCATCGCCGCCGGGCCGCAGGCGCAGAGCCCGAGGCAATAGACCGGCTCGATCGTTACCGCGCCGTTGGCGGTGGTCCCGTGCCATTCCACGCCCAGTCGCGACAGCGTCTCTTCGGCCAGCGCGTTGGCGCCGACCGACTGGCAGGCCTCGGCGCGGCAGATCCTGACCACGTGGCGCCCGGCGGGCACCTCGCGGAAGTCATGGTAAAAGGACATCACCCCATGCACCTCGGCACGGGTGATGTTCAGCGCCTCGGCGATCAGCGGCAGCGCCATCTGCGGCACTTGCCCATAGGCAGACTGGATCGCGTGCAGGATCGGAAGCAGCGGACCCTCAAGCGCCATCTGGCTGTCGATCAGGGCCTGGATCTCTTCGGCGGTCGGGTCTGGCGGGCTCTGGGGCATGTGTCCTCCCATGGCATGTCTCTCGACTGGGTGGAGGATTCGGGATACCGATTCAATATCGTTGTTTCGTTGAACGATAGCAGATCTCTATCGAAAAGTCACTCCGCGCGCGCCGCCTTGGCGGCGGTCAGCCGCCGTTTTCCGCGCCCTGCGGCCAGCTTGTGCGCCATCTCCAGCAGCGCCTTGAGCACCGGCGTGTGCGGTTCCTGGTAGGGCGCGACAAGGCCGACGGCGTGGCCCTCGGGCTTTTGCCGGATCGGGATCACCTTCAACCCGGTGCCAGCGGTCAGGAAATGCGCGATGTCGTCGGGCAGCACGGTGACGCTGCTGCCGTGCTGCACCTGCGAAACCAGGACAACGGTGGAATTGGATTCCAGGTAGGCTGCCGGCGTGATCCCGGCCTCGGTGAAATTCTTGTTGATGATGCGCCGGTTCTGCATATCGGGCGTCAGCAGGCACAGCCGTTCATCGCCCAGTTCCGCCCAGTCGACGCCATCTCGCGCCGCCAGCGGATGCGCGCCGGAACAGACCAGCGTATAGGTTTCGCGGTACAGTTCGGCGGTCGAGACCCGGCCCAGCGGCTCGTTGTCGAGATAGGTGATGCCGGCATCGATATCGAGATTGTCCAGCATGTTCAGCACGTCGATCGAGGTGGTCGAGCGGATGGTAAAGCTGACGTTGGGATGTTCGGCGTTGAAGGCCGCGGCCAGCCGCGAGGCGGTGGTCAGCGCGGTGGGGATCACCGCGATCCGCAGGTGCCCCGACAGCCCCGCGTGGGTAAAGCGCATCTCTTCGCGCAACCGTCGGGCGTCGCCGACGATCTGGCGTGCCCAGTCCAGCGCGCGCTGCCCCTCGGGCGTCAACCCGCCATAGCGCGAACCGCGCTGTACCAACTTGACGCCGAGTTGATCCTCAAGCTGCCGGATTCCGGTCGACAGCGTGGGCTGGGTCACGCCGATGCTGGCGGCGGCGCGGCCAAAGTGTTGTTCCTTGGCCAGCGCGATGAGCATTTCAAGTTTTCCGATCATGATTCGATATTGGCACGGCGAAAACCGATAGGAAATATCTTTCAATCAGGGCGCCCCGCCGCCGGGTTCACATCCCCGCGACGCGGACCGCCACCATCCGCCGCCTGTCATCCGCGCCCCTCCCCCGTGACAAAGCGCGGATCTGTTCCCATGACCCGCTTCCGGTCTTGCAAACCGCATATATTTCATTCATTCATGAAATATGGAAAAAGAATCGCTCACCCAGCTTGCCACCCTCAGCCATCCACAGCGGATGCAGGTGTTCCGCCTGCTGATGCGGCGCTATCCCGATGCGGTTCCCGCCGGCGAGATCGCCGCCGCGCTGGGGCTCAAGGCCAGCACCAACTCGGTCTATCTCTCCGCCCTGCTCGAGGCCGGTCTGGTCGAGCAGCACCGGCAGGGAACCTCGCTGCGTTACCGGGCCAATGTCCCGGCAGTGCAGGACCTGATCGGTTTTCTCTTCCTTGACTGTTGTCGCGGGCGCCCCGAGTTGTGCCCGCCGCAGCCTTCCTCCACTGCTGACGGAGCCACCGCCATGGCCAACCGGAAATACAACGTGTTGTTCCTCTGCACCGGCAATTCCGCCCGCTCGATCTTTGCCGAGGCGCTGCTGCGCGCCGAGGCGGGCGATCGGTTCAACGTCTATTCGGCGGGTACCCATCCCTATTCCGAACTCAACCCCCTCGCCGTCGAGATGCTGGCCTCCAAGGGGCATGACACCACGAAACTGCGCGCCAAGACCATCGCGGAATTCCAGCGCCCGGAGGCGCCGGTGATGGATTTCGTCTTTACCGTCTGTGACCAGGCCGCCAACGAGCACTGCCCGACATGGCAGGGGCAACCGGTCAGCGCCCATTGGGGCATGCCCGACCCGGTCAAGGCCGAGGGCACCGACGCCGAGAAACGGCTGGCCTTCCAACAGGCCTATGGCGCGCTGCGCAACCGCATCCGCGCCTTCGCCGCCCTGCCCCTCGACACGCTCGACCGCATCTCGCTTCAGGCGGCGGTCGACGGGATCGGGGAAACCGCACCGGAAGGAGCCACCAAATGACCACTTACGCACTCAACGGCCTTGGCCGCATGGGCAAGCTGGCCCTGCGCCCGCTGCTGGAACGCGGCGCGCAGGTGGCCTGGATCAACGACGCGGTGGGCGACGCGGAAATGCACGCGCACCTGCTGGAATTCGATTCCGTCCACGGCCGCTGGCCCGCCGCGTTTGCCCATGACGCGGACACCCTCACCATCGACGGCACCCGCCTGCCGGTACACGGGGCCAAACGGCTGGAGGATCTGCCGCTGGACGGGGTCGACGTGGTCATCGACTGCACCGGCGCCTTCAAGACGCAAGCAAAACTCGCCCCCTATTTCGCCGCCGGCGTGAAGAAACTGGTGGTTTCTGCCCCGGTCAAGGACGGACCGACCGCCAATATTGTCTATGGGGTCAACGACCACATCTACGACCCCGCCGCGCACACCATTGTCACCGCCGCAAGCTGCACCACCAACTGCCTCGCGCCGGTGGTCAAGGTGATCCATGAAAACCTCGGCATCCGGCACGGCTCGATCACCACGATCCACGACGTGACCAATACCCAGACCATCGTCGACCGCCCGGCCAAGGACCTGCGCCGCGCGCGGTCTGCGCTGACCTCGCTGATCCCCACCACCACCGGCAGCGCCACCGCGATCACGCTGATCTATCCCGAACTGACCGGCAAGCTGAACGGCCATGCGGTACGGGTGCCGCTCTTGAATGCCTCGCTCACCGATTGCGTGTTCGAGGTGGAACGGGAAACCACGGCGGAAGAGGTCAACGCCCTGTTCAAAACCGCCGCCGAGGGCGCACTTGCCGGTATCCTCGGCTATGAGACCCGCCCGCTGGTCAGCGCCGATTATACCAACGATCCGCGCTCCAGCATCATCGACGCCCCGTCGACCATGGTCATCAATGGCACCCAGGTGAAGATCTACGCCTGGTATGACAACGAATGGGGCTATGCCAACCGCCTAGTCGATGTCGCCCTGATGGTCGGGGCCAGCCTGTGAGCCAGACCGCGACCGACCGGGGGCTGGCCGCCTACGTGGCGGTCACCGCCGCCTACTGGGCCTTCATGCTGACCGACGGGGCACTGCGGATGCTGGTGCTCCTGCACTTTCACACGCTGGGCTTCTCGCCGGTACAACTGGCCTATCTCTTCGTCTTGTACGAAATCGCCGGTGTTTTGACCAATCTGTCAGCCGGCTGGATCGCGGCGCGGTTCGGTTTGACCCGCACGCTTTACGCCGGGCTTGGATTGCAGGTGGCGGCCTTGCTGGCGCTGGCCCGGCTCGATCCCGGCTGGGCGGTCTCGCTCTCGGTTCTTTACGTGATGCTGGTGCAGGGCGCCTCGGGCGTGGCCAAGGACCTCGCCAAGATGAGCTCCAAGTCGGCGGTCAAGCTGCTGGCGCCAAAAGAGGACGGCGGGCTGTTTCGCTGGGTCGCGCTGCTGACCGGGTCGAAGAACGCGGTCAAGGGACTGGGCTTTCTGCTGGGGGCGGCGCTGCTGGCTCAGGTGGGGTTTCATGCCGCCGTTCTGGGCATGGCCGCCGCGCTGGCCGCGATCCTGGTCGCGGTGCTGTTCGGCATGCCCGCCGGGCTGCCGGCGGGCCGCAAGGACGCAAAGTTCCGCGAGGTGCTGTCGAGGAACCGCAACATCAACTGGCTGAGCTTTGCCCGCGTGTTCCTGTTCGGCGCCCGCGACGTCTGGTTTGTGGTCGGCATCCCGATCTATTTCCATGCGGTGCTCTCGGACGGGACCGGGGCGGGCGACCGCGCGGCGTTCTTCATCATCGGCGGCTTCATGGCGGTCTGGATCATCCTTTACGGCGCGGTGCAGGCCAGCGCGCCGAGACTGCTGCGCGCCGCGTCACGGGGCGAGGCGGCGATGGTGACAAGCGCACGGAGCTGGGCCGCCGGGCTGATCTCGGTGCCCGCCGCGCTGGCGCTGCTGACGGCGCTGGCCGGCACGCCGACGCCCTGGCTGACCGCGACGCTGATCGCCGGGTTGCTGGTGTTCGGCGCCCTCTTCGCGGTCAATTCCGCGCTGCATTCCTACCTGATCCTTGCCTTCAGCGAGGACAGCCGCGTGACCATGGACGTGGGTTTCTACTACATGGCCAATGCCGCCGGGCGGCTGTTGGGCACGGTTCTGTCGGGGGCCAGCTACCAGTTGGGGGGGCTGCCGCTGTGCCTCGGGACGGCGGCGGCGATGGTGGCGCTGAGCGCGCTGGGGGCGGCGCGGCTGCGCCCGGTCACGGCCTGAAACTCAGCCGGCGGCGGTGAAATCGCCGGTATCCAGCACCGGCGAGGCGTCTATATCCTCGGCATCCAGCATCGAGGCGACCCGCTCCAGCGCGGCGACCAGCATCGCCTGCTCCCAATCCTCCAGCGCCTCGAACTTGCGCACGTAACGCTGTTGCAGCGCATCCGGCGCCCGCACGATGGCAGCGGCCCCCTTTTCGGTCACCACGATGTTGGTCTGGCGCCGGTCCTTTTCCGAGCGCTGGCGTTCCACCATGCCCTGGCGCACCAGCTTATCGACCAGCGAGGTGACGGTCGCCTGCGACACGCCCATGCGCTGCGAAATCTGGGTCGCGGTGCAATGGCCGCGCTCGCTGACAAGCTGCAACACGCGGAACTGCACCGCCGTCAGACCCGCCGCCTGCGCCAGCTCGCGGCCGAACAACTCGGTCGCGCGAAGGATCCGCCGCAAGGCGATCAAGCTGATATCGGTGCGGTCCATCTCCCCCTCCCGGCTGCGAGTTTTCCAATGATGACAGAGCGTTAGACGCCCATCAATAGCCATGCACCCGATGCCGGGCAAGTCAAACTATATTTCATTAAATCAAAGGATTTTCACCCCTAGAACAAAGCATTTTTCGCCAAAATCGGCCGATTTTCGCGCCAATGGCAGTATTTTACTTTTACATGTTGAAGTTTTTCACGGCGACGTTACTTTGACAGTCGAAGCAAACGGAGGAAGCAAATTCGTCATGTCACAGGCAAAGAACATGCCGCACGAGGACCATCCCGCCCTGCGCAAGCCCGTCTCAGAGGACGGCGGCGCGATCTGGGACCTTGTCCGCGCATGCAAGCCGCTCGATGAAAATTCCATGTATTGCAACCTGATCCAGTGCGACCATTTCCGCGACACCTGCGTGGTGGCGGAGCGCGATGGCGCGGTGCTGGGCTGGGTTTCGGCCTATGTCATGCCCAGCCAGCCCGACACGCTGTTCGTCTGGCAGGTCGCGGTGTCTCCGCAAGCGCGGGGCATGGGCCTGGGCACCAAGATGCTGGCCGATATCCTCGACCGCGACGATTGCGACGAGGTCACGCGCCTGCAAACCACGATCACCCGCGACAACGAAGCCTCCTGGAGCCTGTTCCGCCGTTTTTGCGAGCGCCGCTTCGGCCGCTTCGATTCCCAGCCCCATTTCATCCGGGATGATCATTTCATGGGGCTGCACCCGACCGAGCACATGGTCACCATCACCCTGCCGGAGCGGATGAAGAAAGCGGCATAATCCATGCTGCGCCCGCCCGTGCTCCCCCATCTCTTCCTGGAAGGACTTACCATGTCGACTGACACGTCAGCCGAAATCAAGATCTTTGAACGTCGCGAATCCGAGGCCCGCAGCTATTGCCGGGGCTTCGACACCGTCTTTACCTCGGCCCGGGGCTCGGAAATGACCGATGCCAAAGGCCGCAGCTATATCGATTTCCTCGCCGGCTGTTCCTCGCTGAACTATGGCCACAACGACCCGGACATGAAGATCGCGCTGATCGAGCATCTGACCGATGACGGGCTGGCCCATGCGCTGGACCTGCACACCGATACCAAGGCGAGCTTTCTGAACGCGTTCGAGCGCCATATCCTCACGCCGCGCAACCTGGATCACCGGGTGATGTTCACCGGCCCGACCGGCGCCAACGCCGTCGAGGCGGCGATGAAACTGGCGCGCAAGGTGACCGGGCGGAGCAACATCATCGCCTTCACCAACGGGTTCCACGGGGTGACTCTGGGCGCGCTGGCCGCGACCGGCAACGGCTATCACCGGGGCGGCGCCGGCATCGACCTGCATGGCGTGACGCGGATGCCGTTTGACGGCTTCTTTGGCGAGGGCACCGACACCGCCGATTTTCTCGAGGCGATGCTGCGCGATACCTCGAGCGGCATCGACGCCCCGGCGGCGATCCTGCTGGAAACCGTGCAGGGCGAAGGCGGGCTGAACGCCGCGCGCCCCGAATGGGTCAAGCGGGTGGCAGAACTGGCCCATGACCACGGCGCGCTGCTGATCGTCGATGACATCCAGGCCGGCTGCGGCCGCACCGGCAGCTTCTTCTCCTTCGAGGAGATGGACATCGTGCCCGACATCGTGACCATGGCGAAATCGGTGTCCGGTTTCGGCCTGCCGATGGCGCTGACGCTGGTGCGCCCGCAATACGACGTGTTCGGCCCAGCCGAGCACAACGGCACCTTTCGCGGCAACACCCACGCCTTTGTCACCGCCCGCGTGGCGATCGAGAAATTCTGGGCCGACGACACGTTCCAGGAATCGCTGGCCGAAAAGGCGATGATCCTGACCACGGCGCTGTCCGAACTGGCCGAGATGATCCCCGGCGCGCGGCTCAAGGGGCGCGGGCTGATGCAGGGGGTCGATGTCGGCTCGGGCGACCTGGCCGGGCGGATCTGCGCCACCGCCTTCGGCAAGGGGCTGGTGATCGAGACCTCCGGCTCGGACGACGAGGTGGTCAAGGTGCTGGCGCCGCTGACCACCCCGGACGAGATGTTCCGCAAGGGGCTGAACATCCTGCTGGAAGCGGCCCGCGAAACCCTGACCGAAGAACCCAAGAGAATTGCAGCGGAGTAACAAGACCGATGATCGTACGCGACTTCAACGAAATCACCAAGAACGAGCCCGAACGCGTGGTGTCCGACGCCAAATGGTCCAGCGTGCGGATGCTGCTGGCCGATGACGGGATGGGTTTTTCCTTCCACATCACCTTCCTCGAAGCCGGTTCGGAGCATACGTTCCACTACAAGAACCACTTCGAGAGCGTCTATTGCATGCAGGGCAAGGGCTCGATCACCGATCTGGCTACCGGCGAGACCCACGAGATCAAGCCGGGCGTGATGTATGCCCTCGACCAGCATGACAAGCATATCCTGCGCGCCGAGGAAGAGCTGGTCATGGCCTGCTGCTTCAACCCGCCGGTGACCGGCAACGAGGTCCATCAGGCCGACGGCTCCTACGCGTTGGAATCGGCCTGAGCCACCTGACCCGGAACCGAGAAAAGGAGGCCCGGCGCAACCCGCCGGGTAATCCCCCTGTGAGTTTTCCAGACCATACCGTCGAGAAGATCGGCGGCACCTCCATGAGCCGTATCCGCGAGCTGCGCGATACGCTTTTCATCGGCACCCGCACGGGCGCCGACCTGTATCACCGCGTGTTTGTCGTCTCTGCCTTCGGCGGCATCACCAACCTGCTGCTGGAGCACAAGAAGACCGGCACGCCCGGTGTCTATGCGCTGTTTGCCAATGACGACAACGGCCACGACTGGCTGGACGGGCTGACCCGCGTGGCCGACGCCATGCGCGAGGCGCATTCCGCCGTGCTCGAGCACCCCGCCGACCTGACCGCCGCCGACGAGTTCGTGCGCGAGCGGATCGAGGGCGCGCGGTCGTGCCTGTTCGACCTGCGGCGGCTGTGCTCCTACGGCCATTTCCGCCTGTCGAGCCACATGATGGTGATCCGCGAGTTGCTGTCCGGCCTGGGCGAGGCGCATTCCGCCTTTGTCACCACGCTGCTGCTGCAACGGGCCGGGGTGAACGCCCGGTTCGTCGATCTCAGCGGCTGGCGCGACGAGGAGGAGCACAGCCTGAAACAGCGCATCACCGCCGGTCTGGAACAGGTCGACCTGACCTCCGAACTGCCCATCGTCACCGGCTATGCCCAGTGCACCGAGGGGCTGATGCAGGAGTTCGACCGCGGCTATTCCGAGGTGACCTTCTCGAACATCGCCGCCCTGACCCAGGCGAGTGAGGCGATCATCCACAAGGAATTCCACCTCTCCTCCGCCGACCCGATGCTGGTGGGCGAAGAGGCCGTGCGCAAGCTGGGGCACACCAATTACGACGTGGCTGACCAGCTGTCGAACCTGGGGATGGAGGCGATCCACCCCAACGCGGCCAAGACCCTGCGCAAGGCGGGCATCCCGTTGCGGGTGACCAATGCCTTCGACCCCGGCGATCCGGGCACACTGATCGACGACGCCCCCGCCGAGGCACCGGCGGCCGAGATCGTGACCGGGCTGACCACCTATGCGTTGTCGCTGTTCGAACAGGACATGGTGGGCGTGAAGGGCTATGATCAAAGCGTGCTGGAGATCCTCGCGCGGCACAAGGTGCACATCGTGTCCAAGGGCACCAACGCCAACACGATCACCCACTACCTCGACGCGCCGCTAAAGGCGGTGCGCCGGTCCGAGCGTGACCTGACCGAAAAGTTCCCCAATGCCGACGTGACGGTGCAGGGGCTGGCGCTGGTCTCGGTGATCGGTCGCGACCTGAACGGGCTGAACGCCACACAGGCCGGGCTGGCCGCGCTGCAGACGGCGCAGATCACGCCGCTGGCGGTCCAGCACCTGCCGGGCAGCGTCGACATCCAGTTCCTGGTCGCCAAGGACGACCGCGACAAGGCGATCAAGACGCTGCACCGCGCCCTGATCGAAAAGCCTGCGGCAGGCGGGTCGCAGCCGATCCGGCTGGAACGCAAGACGCCGCCGGCACAGGCGCCCGAGACCGAGTTCCAGCTGTCCAACGCCAGTTGAGCGAACACCAGAGATGACGGAGCGGCCGCAAGGCCGACCCGTTTGCTTCGGGGGCGGGCCGCAGGGCCTGCCCCCTTTCTGGATGGGGCGATGGTCGCGCCCCGATTTGGGTGCGGGCATCATCACGATGATTGACCGCCCTCAGCCCACTGTCCCGATCGAGCAGTTGCAGCAATTGGCAGTCGGCGCGAAATCGCGCGAGAAGGGCCGACCAAAGGCGGCCATTCCGATTCCCGGCAAATCATGCGCGGCGCGGGAATGGCACGACTTGCGCGTGCTCCCCGTCCCGCCGCTTCACTGAATTTTTCCATCGGTACGAAGCAAGACATCATGCTGGCAATGACGCCGGAACGTGTTCAGGAACTGGGCCGCGCCGGAGGGATGGGCCGGACCAAACGGGCAAAGCTCTCAGGGTTGGCCGATGTGCTGACTTCGAGGACCGAGCGGCGGGATCGACGATTGCCCTCTCACGCCATCGCCAAGGACCCGGGCATGAGCCTCCGTAGTCTGAACTGAACATTTGCGGCCGAGTTCGGGACCTCGCCCATGACCACGCTTGAAGCGCTGCGGTGTGATCGGGCCAAGGCTCGACCGCTCGATACGGTCCTGCCACTCGAGACCGTGGCGTACCGTGCCGGGTTTCAGTCGGACGAGCAAATGCGTAAGACCTTTCACCGTCGTTTATTCCTTTCGCCTCGCGACGACCGTGCGCGGTTTGCGCCCCGTGGCACGCAGCAAGGGGAGCGCCCCGCGGCCCAATGGCCACAGGGTGTCGAAGTCAATTTATGTACGCGGTCTCGGCTTCTGCCGCCGGGCCCTCAATCGGGTCGAGCACCAGCACCAGCCGTGTTTCGCCCGTGCCGTAAATGGGTGGCGACCGGTGCAACAGGCCCGAAAGCGGGGTTTCCGGCCAACGCGTGCCGCGCAGGAGGATCGGAGATCCGATCGGCACGGTCATGATCCGTTCCGGGTCATGGCCGTTTTCGGAGAGCCCATACTGCGTGCCGGTACCGCGATAGGTGCAGACCAGCCGGGCTGTCACGGCATCGACGTGGAACTTGCGGCAGGCATTCGTGTCGATCACGTCAAAACGTAGCCTGAGGTACGGGCTGTTCATGACGCTCCCAAAGATGGATGCCAGGGCAGAGGCATCTTCGATCAGGAGATCGCGCTCTGAACACTCCGGCGTTCCATGCTGGCGGGCGATATCGAGCAGCGCGTCACAAACCGCCTCCGGCCGCAGGATCATCCGCGCTTTTGGCAATTGGTCTGGCGGCAGCGCATCAATCCAACGCTGGAAACGGGGGAGCGGATCACGCGTCCAAACCATCGCGGCACAGGCCGGCCGGTGAATGGCAGACAGGTCGTCCAGCGCGGATGAGAACGTCATGCAGTCGTCGAGTTCGGGGATCTTGTCGAGGATCATCGGGCGGTCTCCGTTGTCAGGTTCGGATACTAGGGCTGGTAGGGCAGTGATGAATGGTGCAGAACGATGCGCAGAGCGCCGGTCTCGTCCTTCTTGTAGCCAAAGCTCTTGTCGACCGTGGTGACGGAACCGTCCTTGTTGGTCAGCTTGATCCAGCCCATCCACATCGCGACATCGCCCTGGATGAAGGTGCCGGAGGTAATGTTCTCCGTCGCACGCCAGCCCATGATCGCGAAACCGTTGTCGAGCGGATAGTCTTCGGAGTGGCCACAGAAATAGGCCAGCGCACCTGCCTTGGTCGGGCGGAACGTCTGCTCGCCGCTCGCCATGGTCGGCTTGAACAGGACCGGCCCCAGATTGTAGCCATAGTAAGCGTCGATATTGGCGGAGGCGACCATGCGGGCCGCCTCGATGCCGCCCTCCTCGAATGCCTTTGAAATGCTGATTTTGCCGTTGCCCCAGATGGTAAGGGCCGTTTCGATCTCGTCCTGGGTGATCTGCAATGGATGTTCCTGTTTGCTGTTCTGTCTCAAGTGGTCGCAGTCGCATTGCGCGTTTGCGCGCCCTTTGGCCGTTGGCGCCGCCATCAGCGCCGCCCGCCGGGCGGTTGCGCCTCGGCGACCAGCGCCTGCACCGCCTCATCCAGTGACACGGTTTGGGTCTTGTCCGTTCCGTGGCGGCGGATCGTGACGGTGCGCTCTTCGGCCTCCCGCCCCCCGAGCGCGATCTGCACGGGGATCTTTTGCAGCGCATGCTCGCGAACCTTGTAGCCGATCTTTTCGTTGCGCAAATCGGTCTCGATCTTCAGCCCGGCGGCCTTCAACGCCCCGGCGACCTCGTTGGCCCAATCATCCGCAGCGCCGGTCACTGTGGCCACGACCGCCTGTACCGGCGCCAGCCAGAGCGGCAGGTGCCCCGCGTGGTGTTCGATCAGAATGCCCGTGAACCGTTCCAGAGAGCCAAAGAGCGCGCGGTGCAGCATGACCGGCACCAGCTTGTCGCCCGAGGGGGCAACATAGGTCGTGCCGAACCGTTCCGGCAGGTTGAAGTCCACCTGAAGCGTCCCGCACTGCCAATCCCGCCCGATGGCGTCGCGCAGGACATATTCAAGTTTTGGTCCGTAGAATGCGCCTTCGCCCTCGAAGATCGTATAGGGATGGCCTGCCTGATCCAGCGCCCTGCGCAGCGCATCTTCCGACCGATCCCAGCTTTCATCGCTGCCGATGCGGTTCTCGGGGCGAGTCGAGAGCTTGATCCGCACATCCTCGAACCCGAAGTCGCGGTAGATCGACAGGACCAGATCGTTGACCTTGAGGCACTCCTCGGTCAACTGCTCGGGCGTGCAGTAGATATGGGCGTCGTCCTGGGTGAAGCTGCGCACGCGCAGCAGACCGTGCAAGGCACCCGACGGCTCATAGCGATGCACCTTGCCGAATTCGGCGATTTTCAGGGGAAGGTCGCGGTAGCTCTTGGTGCCTTGCCCGTAGATCAGCATATGACCGGGGCAGTTCATTGGTTTCAGGGCATAGTCGCGGTCATCCTCGGTCTTGGCGAGGAACATGTTCTGCCGGTAATTCTGCCAATGGCCCGAGGTTTCCCAAAGGGCGCGGTCCATGATGTCGGGGGAGTTGACCTCGACATAGCCTGCCTCTTCCTGGCGATCCCGCATGTAGCCGATCAGCGTCTGGAACAACCGCCAGCCTTTCGGGTGCCAGAAGACAGAGCCGGGCGCGACCTCTTCGAAATGGAACAGGTTCATTTCGCGCCCCAACCTGCGGTGATCGCGCTTTTCCGCCTCGGCCATCATCGTCATATGCGCATCCAGCGCAGCCTTGTCGGCGAAGGCGACCCCGTAGATGCGGCTGAGCATCTGGTTGTTGCTGTCGCCGCGCCAATAGGCCCCTGCCACGCGGGTCAGTTTGAAGGCGCTGCCCGCGTCGCCAGTGCTGCGCATATGCGGCCCCCGGCACAGGTCGAGCCAGTCGCCTTGACGATAGATCTTGACCGCCTCTCCTTCGGGGATCGCGTCGAGCAGCGCCAGTTTGTAGGGTTCGCCCGCCGCCTCGAAGTGCTGCCGCGCCTCTTCGCGGGACCATTCCTCGCAGGTAAAGGGCGTCTTGGTGGCGATGATCTGGCGCATCTTCTTTTCGATGACGGGCAGATCTTCGGGCGTGAATGGCGTGTCGCGTTCGAAGTCGTAGTAAAAGCCGTGCTCGATGGCGGGACCGATGGCCGTCTTGGTGCCAGGCCAGAGCGCCTGCACCGCTTCGGCCAGAACATGGGCGAGGTCGTGGCGGATCAGTTCCAGCGCACGCGGGTCATCGCGCGACATCAGTTCAACCGCCGCCCCATCGGGCAAGGGCGCGGACAGATCACTGACCTTGCCATCAACGACCGCAGCCACCGTACGTTTGGCAAGGCTCGGGCTGATGGATGCCGCGAGGTCGGCAGCAGTGCTGGCGGGGTCAAGCGCACGGGTCGCGCCATCGGGCAGGCGGATATGGATCATTCGGGGGTCTTTCTTTCGGAGGGCGGGGGCACCGGGTCCTATCCGGTTCGCCCCCGTGGATTGCAGCGAATGAGGTGGCAGAGCGTCTACCATGGCCCGCGCAACGGACCATGTATCTCCGGCACCTCAATGGCATAGGCGGAACAGGCGGGTTGAAAGTGGGATGCATGGCCGGACCAAGGCCACGGCAGCGGGCGGTATCCACGCACCGGCAGGGTCAGCAACCAAGTGGTAAACCCGGCAATCAGGTCGCGCCGGACCTCTGGCGCAGCGGGGCGCGTTGATTGGGGAACGCAGATCGGCATGGCTCAGAACGGCATCTCGATGGTATCGACCATCATGCCACCAGGCAGATCCTGTGACGCCGCCCCTTCCTTTGGCCGCATCAAGAGCATGTCCAAACTGGCCTTGAGGTCGGCCTCCTCCATGTCCCGTGCGATGACAACGACGCGGCTGTTGGTGTCCTGACCCGACCAGCTTTTCAATGGCACGGGCGCATCGAAGATGTGCTGCACCCCGTGAAAGACGAATGGATACGGAAGCCCTTCGACGTGAAGGATGCCTTTCATGCGCAGGATGTTCGGCCCCTTGAGCGCGATCAGCGTATCCAGCCAGAAGTCGAAGACAGTCGCGGGAATGGGCTCTGTCACTTCGATGGATGCAGAATTGATCCGGTGGTCATGCCGAACATGTTCCACTGGCATCGTCGGGCTGACGCCCATTGGTGCTGCGGGCTTTGCCGCGAAGCCTGAAAGACCGGCCAGCGGATCGGGCTTGGTCAGCTCCGGCACCTTCCCCAGCCAACTGTCCACATCAGAAGACGTCACGCCTTCGCGCATGGCCGACAGCCCGAAGAGCGACCCCACCGGCACGCTCCCGTGGTGCGCAGGGATGCGCCGAGCCGAGGCATTGAGGCCTTCCAAACGCTTCTCAAACCTGGACAGATCAAAGGGGTCGACCAGATCGGTCTTTGAAAGGATCAGCACGTCGGCCATCGCCACCTGGTGAACCGCCTCGAATTGCCGGTTGAGCGTTTTCATGCCCGTTGCCGCGTCAGCCAGCGTCACGACACCATCGAGCCGGAATGCCTGCGCAATCTGATGATCCGTCGCCAGGGTGTGGACGATCGGACCCGGATCGGCGATGCCGCTGGTTTCAATCACGACCCGGTCAAAATCCACCTTTCCTGCGGTACGTTTTGCGATCAAGGCCGCAAGTGTCTTGGCCAGATCCCCCAGTATCGCACAGCACAGGCACCCCGATTGCAGCAATACGGTTTCTTCGGTCGCCTCCTCGATCAGGTCGTGATCGAGACCCACATCACCGAATTCATTCATGATGACGGCAATCCGCCCGGCCTCCGGATCGCGGATCAGGTGGTTGAGTAGCGTTGTCTTTCCTGCGCCGAGAAACCCCGTCAACAAGGTGACCGGAACGCGTTTGTCCTCCAAGACCATTCTGGCGCGGACCTCTTTACAATGCACTTGCTTTTGACCTTGATCGTTATGTTATAACATACGCATTTGCAAGGGATCCGAAGAGGCCGAGATGACACAATTGAAATTTCAATCCCGGCAGACCGTGGAACAGGTCGAAGAAAGCACTGACCTCGCACCCAAGTTCGGCGACGATGGCCTGCTGCCCTGCATCACCACCGATGCCGCCACGGGCGAGGTGTTGATGCTCGGCTGGATGAACGCGGAGGCCTTCCGCCTGACCATCAAGACCGGTGAGGCGCATTACTTCAGCCGCGCGCGGCGGGTGCTGTGGCACAAGGGCGCCACCTCTGGCCTGATCCAGAAGGTGGTCGAAGCGCGCATCGACGACGATCAAGATGCGCTGTGGCTGCGCGTCGATGTCACCGGGTCCGGCGCGTCCTGCCACGTTGGCTACCGCTCCTGCTTCTATCGGGCGGTGCCGCATGGCGCGCGGGCCGGAGATCCGCTGACCTTCCTCGAAGACCACAAGACATTCGATCCGCTGGCTGTGTATGGCGATGCGCCGAACCCGACCCAACTCTGACCTCGTTTGGATGCAGCGCGCCCTTACGCTGACCAAACCTGTGCGCGGCCATGTCCGGCCCAATCCGCCGGTGGGGTGCGTGCTGGTCAAGGATGGAGCTGACGTCAGGCAGTTGGATTGGAGACGGTATGGCAGAACGCAGTCCCATGCAGGCCGCACGGGCCTTGTGGCACACGCAGCGCGTCAAGCGACTGGTGAGGGACCGTCTCGGCAATGGTGCGACCTACCTCGTTTCGGTTCGCGAGACGATTTGCACCGATCCGGACTGCGCAGGACCGGCGACGGAGGTTCGGATCACGAGCCTGAGCTTCCGCGAAACCCGTCTCACCATCCACAAGCCCGTTTCCAAGGTGTCCTATGCCGACATCGCCGAGGTGTTTTGAACGCCTATGCTTCAGCGACCGACCACCGCCCGAGGCATCGGCCCCCGTAGCCAGGACCGATGTCCGCCGAAGTATGCTCGAAGCT